>DATNRE010000153.1:0-1668 GCA_036703685.1 Candidatus Obscuribacterales bacterium | reverse complement strand
AATATAATGTTACCGTTCTAAACCTTCGGATAAGTCCTATTCCTAGGCACAATAAGGTTTTAAAAACCCCGTCAATATATCCAACCATAAAACAAGCTCTTTATTGTAGCGGCGTTAGTGTTGGAGCTTGTACGGGGTTTTTAAATGTCTATTTTTTACGGTTCTGTAAAAATATTTTCTATCTTCCCAAGGTATGTATAACGGGAAGATACACGCTCATCACTCCCAATCCCTACCGACACAGCCCCAATAAAAAAGCAACCCGGGTTAGAGGTTGCTTGATAGATATTTAGATTAGTTGGGTTCTAATCGTCTAGCTGGTAGATGATTTTGATTAGCCGTTGAATGTCTTTATCCTTGGTATCTACACCACTTTTCTCTAGCTCCCCTATAGCAATATTTAGGGGTAGGGGATAACTGGATACTGAGGATGCCAACTCATTGGCTAAAGCAATCGTCTTGCGGTTATAGAACTGTTCACTTGCTGATACTGAGTGACCCATGTTTTGAGCCAATACACCCAATGGCAACCCTGATAATAAACCCATCATTTTCCCTAGGTGTCGGAATGAATAACCCTGAGTTGTTGGACAGTTCCATCGCTCAAGATATTTATTAAAATTCTTAGAGAACCCTCCGGCAATGGTGTTAGACTTGCTGTTACTGTTTGGGATATATTCTGGCATTTTTTGGGGCAATGCTTGAATATTTTGATAGTCTAGTATCTCCTTGCTTTTGATTAATGGGTAACAAAAACGGCCGCCTGTTTTATTAGTGATAAAATGTTTATTTCCTGCCGTATCGGTTACGGTGAAACCATTGCCTAAAATTAATAACATTTTAGGATTATTTTTTTTGTCATTGAAAGCGGGGTTAATGTTTTTAGAGTCCCCGTACTGTTTACCTTTTTCGCCCCATAGGGCTTTAACTTTATTATCGGTAATAGGGTCAAAAAGGTTAATTGCACTCATGACTTCATTAGGTCGTAAACCATATACAATTGCCATCTTAAACACCCATAGCCAGCCCTCCCGCGCCATTGCTTGCTTTTCTGGTAATTGTTCGATTAACTTTTCCTGTTCTTGTAGCCATTTAAAAAATTGCTCCCAGTCAATAGCTTTTGTATTTTGGGGCTTTGGCTTTTCAACTTTAATCCTATTTAACTTGGGTAGTATGTCTTTTTTGACTGACTCTGGACAATAGCTAATTATCTTTTTAATCTTTCCTAACGCTTCATATTTTTTAGAATTTTCTGGGAACGATTCCCAGAATGTTTTAACGTTATCCCATGTTGGGAACTCCTCCCAGTTAGGGCATTTAGCAAAGAATCTTTGATATGAAGTATTGAAACTCATTTCCGTAGACGCACACTTAATGCGCTTCTCACCCGTGAATTTATGCCGTCCTTGATAATATTCATCTTCGATTATCTCGAATATTTGACGATAGGTTAAGCGGTCATCGGTTCCTAGTCGAGTGCTAGGTAAGATATTCTCCCGTAACCATGTATCCCATTCACTAGCGTTTATTCCCTCCCGTTTGGCTTGGTTAAGCTTTTGTCTGAGTTTTATACACTTCTCCAGAAAATCATTAATCCCCGATATACTCCATTCACATCCTGACGCTAGGCTTGTTCGTTTCCCCCCCCGCCATGGCTCAATAAACTTA
>DATNRE010000152.1:0-12036 GCA_036703685.1 Candidatus Obscuribacterales bacterium | reverse complement strand
AACCAATTTAGGCACGGCCTATTGGACATTAAGCCAATATCAACCTCGGCTAAATTGCTCTTACAAGCCATTTATGCCTATCATCAAGCCTTGACCTATCGGACAACGGCCTCAGCCCCGATCGCCTGTGCAGCTACCTATAATAACTTAGGTATTGTCTATTGGCATTTAGCAAACCACTATCAAAAGTCGGAAATTCGGGCTAAATTTCTGAAACGGGCGATCGCAGCCTATAAAAAGGCTCTTTCTATTGTGGCCGATCTCAGTCCATCCCAACTCAATTTTGACCCCTTAGCAACCTATAATAACCTGGGATTGACCCACTATCAACTAGCCACCGACTCCCATTTAAAGTTAGAAAAAAATACTCGCATGGCTTGTTTAAAAGCTGCACTTAAACATCATATAAAAGCTGTTATTAGTGAGTCAAAACAACCACTCACAGATCATGTTATTTCTAATTCAAAAACCACCGAACATCACCAAACTACTTTAGGTTATTTACTGCGAACTATTCGGGCTTTCTATAATGAGTCAGGATTACCAGGACAAAATCAAGCTTTATCTCAAATTCCCGCCCATCTACTCTCTGAAATCCTACCTAAAATTTAGGTTTAAAGTTCTGTGTTAATTCAGCTAAGAATAGTATTAAATAAATAGCCGATCCCAATAATACCAACGGTAACAATGCCAATAAATATAGCCAGAAGTTGGGGACGGAGTACCTTTTTCAAAATTACCATTTCTGGAAAAGATAGGGCTGTTACTGCCATCGTAAAAGATAATACTGTTCCCAAGGGCATTCCCTTATTAACTAAGGCTTCTGTAATGGGCATAACTCCCGCAATATTAGCATAAAGTGGTACACCGAGAATAACAGCAATGGGCACGGCAAAAGGATTATTAGCCCCAGCCCATTTTACAATAAATTCCGTCGGTACATAGCCATGAATTAGGGCTCCAATTGCAATTCCTCCGACCACATAGGGCCAGACTGATTTAAGAATTTCAATTGACTGAAACCGCCCTTGTTCAAACCGTTCTCGCCAAGTCATTTGATTCAGATCTAATTCATTATTTTGGGAGATATTTTGACGATTTTTTTGTAACTCCCAAACAAAAGGCTCAACCCATTTTTCTAGTTTGAGTAAACCGATAAGATAACCCGCACTAATTGCCAATATTACCCCAAAGCCAATATAAAATAAAGTTACTTTTAATCCAAATAATGCCCATAATAGAATCACCGCCACCTCATTGACCATCGGCGCGGAAATCAAATAGGAAAACGTCACTCCTAGAGGAATTCCTGCTTCTAAGAAACCAATAAATAAAGGCACAGCAGAACAAGAGCAAAAGGGGGTAATAATTCCCACCATAGCGGCAAGAATATTCCCGCCGAATGTGCGTTTACCTTCTAACCAATTTCTGACTTTTTCCGGTTCCAAGAAACTTTGAAAAGTGCCAACTAAAAAGCTAATTACGATTAGCAAGGTTAAAACTTTAGGAACATCATATAGAAAAAAGTGCAGACTAGATCCCAGATGAGATTTGATCGATAATCTAAAGACTTGAGTAACAATCTGAGTTGCTAACCAATCAAACGGATAAAAAGGATCAAACATATAGAAATCCTATTTGAGTTGTCCGAGAAAGAGGGAGCAGGGGAGGCAGGGGGAGTAGGGGAGGCAGGGGAGGCAGGGGAGGCAGGGGGAGCAGGGGAGGCAGGGGAGGCAGGGGAGGCAGGGGGAGCAGGGGAGGCAGGGGGAGTAAACTCTTTCTATTACCTATTACCTATTACCTATTACCTATTACTTTTGCAATAAAGGCTTAATTTGATCGGAAGAAATCACCTTACCTTGACTGACAACTTTGCCATTAATTGCCAGGGCGGGTGTAGACATAACATGATGTTTAGCAATTTCAATCGGATCGGTAATGTGTAATAATTCCGCCTCAAGATTGAGAGTTGCGATCGCTTCTTTGGCATTGGCTTCTAGTTGCTGACATTTTTTGCAACCGGTTCCGAGTATTTCAACTTTAATTGTGTTCATGGCTGAATTTAGGGTTAAATTTGATAGGATAATTGATCGGGAGTGGGTAAGGAATGAAAATAGAAGTTTTAGATGATTTTCATTGAGCTTCGATATCAACGGCATTAAGTTGATTTCCTTCTGCTGTCGGGCAAGGATCGATTAGGCTTTGATAGCCCTGTTTTTGTATATTATTGATTTCTGTCAAATCCGTAATACTACCGATAGCCAGAGAGTCGTTAATCACTGCAAACATCTGTTTTCTCCCAAAAATAGGCCCCGTCATCACACAAATCATCATAAGGCCTATACTTTGGTATAAGGTCAAGGGGATGGAAGAAATTTTTTTAGGGTTTGCGGTGTTTTCTCAACCTTGATCAGCAGATGTATCGGTATTTTCCTCTAGGACAACACACTGTTTTTCTGGATGATTGAGATCAAGATTCCGGTCACAGCGAGCCACTAAAGGTAGAAGTTCCTCTCGCAAAGCCTGTAATTGATGGATATTTTCCTCAATTGCCTTTAGTTTATTGAGTAGGCGATTTTGAACTTCCGAGCAGGTAAGCAGTTGTCCATCTTTCAAGGCCAGAATTTCCTTGATTTCCTCCAGACTCAGGCCCAAGGATTTAGCGCGAACAATAAACGCCAGTCTTTCTAAATCCTGTTGACTGAATAGCCGATAACCCGCTTCTGTTCTTGACGGTGGAGGAATTAGGCCAATGCGTTCATAAAAATAAACAGTTTGGGGATTTAGTCCTAAACTACGGGAAACTGCGCCAATTTGGAACATTGATTTAGTGATTGTGGGTTAAACTCTGTAAAGCAATACAACTAAATTGGTATTTTATTGGGTGTAAGTTCAACTTTTCCATTAACATTGAGATGTCTATTTAATATTCTGGCTCAACCTTCTGCTGAATATGCGTGGTTATGGCATCTGTAAAAATTCTCGTAGTTGATGATGATCCGGCAATACGGAATCTAATCAGTCGCTATCTTAGCCAACAAGACTATCAAGTCGAAACGGCGAGTGACGGCCATTCCGCATTGGAAAAGTTTGAACAGTTTAATCCTGACTTAGTAGTATTGGATCTAAATTTGCCGGATACAACGGGTTTAGCATTGTGTAGGGAAATGCAAAGTCGAACTAGTGTATTTATTCTAATGCTAACTAGTGAGAAAGATCCCAAACTCGGATTAAAGGAGGGAGCCGATGACTTTGTGACTAAACCCTTTGATTTAGAAGAATTAAACCTGAGAATCAAAGCAATTTTAAAGCGTCAACGAAATCCGGTAGATACACAACCCAGAAATTTAATTTATGGGGATTTAACGATTGATCCCAATCGTCGTGAAGTTTATATTCAGGGTGAATTAGTCGGGCTAAGTGCATTAGAATTTAATTTACTCTATTGTTTGGCTCGTAAACCGGGGCGAGCCTGGCGACGGGCAGAATTATTGCAGGAAGTGTGGGATTATGAGTACGAAGGAGAACAGCGCGTCGTTGATGTTCATATTGGTCAGATTCGCAAAAAAATCGAACCAGATGCGGATCAGCCTTCCTATATTAAAACAATTCGGGGTGTGGGATATATGTTTGATCGGCGCACAGGTGAACGTTAATTTTAATGGGTAATTGTCCTATGTTTTTAAGCGTTTATGCCCGATTATCAATCGTTAAATTCTCACGGTCTTTGTAGTCATGACCTCAGCAAAAATTCTTGTCGTTGATGATGATCCAGCAATCCGAAATTTAATTAGTCGCTATTTGAGACAACAAAATTATCAAATAGAAGTAGCGGCCGACGGTGAGACGGCGTTGAAAGTTTTTGAACAGTTCAACCCCGATTTAGTTATTTTAGATTTGAATTTACCGGATACAACCGGTTTGGCATTGTGTCGAGAAATGCAAATTCAAACTCACGTTCTCATCCTAATGCTCACCAGTGAACAAGATCCCAAACTCGGGTTAAAAGAAGGAGCCGATGACTTTGTAACTAAACCTTTTGATTTAGAGGAGTTAAGTCTGCGGATTAAGGCTATTTTAAAACGCCGGATATCCCTGTCTAATTTAGAACATCAGAATTTAATCTATAAAGATTTAATTATTGATCCGAATCGGCGACAAGTTTATCTCAAAGGAGAATTAGTAATTTTAAGTGCGTTGGAGTTTGATCTGCTTTATTGTTTGGCGAGTAAACCAGGTCGAGCTTGGAAACGTGCAGAACTTTTAGAAAAAGTTTGGGGTTTTCAAGACGATAGTAGCGAAGGTGGGCGGGTGATTGATGTTCATATTGGTCAAATTAGAAAAAAAATTGAACCTGACCCCAAAAATCCCTCTTTTATTCAAACGGTTAGAAGTGTTGGCTATCGTTTCGATTAACAGATAAGATTATCAGTATAATACTTGTGGTTTATTCCCTACTCCGGTCTACCTGCTATCTAAGTCCCGTCTTCCGTCCCATGTTCTACTATGCCTAAGCTGGGTCAATCGTCATTCCGCCGGATTCTACTGTCGCAGATTTTACTGCTCAGTCTTCCCGTGCTGCTTGTAGGAGAATATGTTACCTATAGAAAAGCACGTTCTGGTTTACTCGAAACGGCTCGGTTAAATTTAACAGAAAGTGCGACTAAAAAGGCACAAACTATTAATGAATGGATTAATTTTAATAAGTCAAATTTGACAATTGTAACTAACAATATTATTTTACAACCCGCCAAACCTCAACAGTATTCGACACTAATTTCTGAACTTCAAGGGCAGTTTTCTCCCTCTGTCAGTTGTCTGCAATTGACTAATCTGCAAACGGAAAAACTGGTTAACAGCACCTGTGGTAAACAACCTATCTACTCGATTCCTAAAAACTTTTGGCCAGCAAAAAAGAATAAAACCCCTGAAGTTTATATTAATTATTTGGTTCCTAGCCCGGATCAAAAAAGTTTAGAATGGCGCAACCAACTTAAATTGGTATTCAACGCTCCAATTTATGTTCAGGAAAAAAATGAAAATAAATTAAAATATGTGTTAAGTCTGCAATCTACTTTATATTTAGAAGCCAAGGAGCAGCCTAAATCCTTAACCGGATTTACGGTAATTATTGATCAAGGAGGAACGATTATTAGTCATCCTAATTTTACTAAATTAGGTCGCAATATTCAGGAACAAGCCGATGCTAACCGACTGATCAATTTATTAGCAAATGCACTAGAAAAAAACAGAAATTCTTTTATTCATTTATTTTCTTTTGACCCAGCCGGGAAAGAACTTTTAGCCGGATATGATGCAATTCCTAGCCCACTGACTTCGGAAAAAAATAATCAATGGGTGGTTTTAGCCGTTGTTGATTTACAGCAAGCTCTATCAGGATTAAAAGATATTAAATCATTATTAATTGCGGTAATTTTATCTTTAGTCGTTGCTAGTATTATTGCTGCGATTTATGTATCCAGAGATTTAGCGATTCCGTTAGAAAAGTTGAGAGATTATGCCATCAAAGCCAAAAGTTTAGAGAGTCCGGGTAATGTTCCTAATAATCTCAAAATTCGAGAATTTAATCAGTTAGCTGAAGCTCTAAATACGATGGTATCAAGTCTTAGAGCTAGAGCGCAAGCCTTAGAATATGCGTCGAAAGAAGCCCAAGTTGCTAATCAATTAAAAAATGAATTTCTGCGAGTTGTTTCCCATGAATTAAGAA
Organism: Candidatus Obscuribacterales bacterium; assembly: GCA_036703685.1. GTDB lineage: Bacteria > Cyanobacteriota > Cyanobacteriia > Cyanobacteriales > Microcoleaceae > Planktothrix. The sequence goes on along the minus strand of DATNRE010000152.1, from coordinate 6,308 downwards.
CTCCTTTAAATGGGATTATTAATTCAATTAGTCTGATTCAAGATGGTTTATGTGATAGCAAAGCAGAGGAGGAAGAATATCTCAAAATCGCCTCGGATTCCAGCCAACATTTATTAAACTTAGTGGATGATATTTTAGATATTGCTTTAATTGAAGAAGGCAAATTATCGGTGATGCTTGAACCCACGGATTTAATGCAAATCCTCAAAGATGCGGTAAATTTACAAATGTTGGATATTCAGAAAAAAAACTTGACCATCGACTTACCAACCCTCGATAAACCCATTATTGTTCAAGCTGATCCTGATAAGTTAAAGCAAGTTTTTATTAATATTCTCAATAATGCTGTCAAGTTTACCAAGTCGGGAGGAATTACCATTTCAACTCGGATTGAATTTGCTACAAATTCTCTGAAAGAAATGCAGAATAATACCCGATCAAAATCCACTGCCGTGCGATATCAAGTGGTGGTCACGATTGCCGATACCGGAATTGGTGTGGCCCTAGGACACCAGCAAAAAATCTTTGAACCCTTTGCCATGGCCGATGGTTCAACCACTAGGGAATTCGGGGGCATTGGATTGGGTTTAGCCATTTCTCGTAGTTTAATGCAAATGATGGGGGGTTGTATTACCCTGGATAGTCCCGGTTTAGATCTCGGAACCAGTGTGATGATTAGCATTCCCCTATCGGACACCACTGTTAAATCCACTTCAACTCAAAGCTCTGTTTCTTCCCACCCCGTGATAGCGGAATAAGACAGGGAACAGGGAACAGGGAATACCGGATAATACTTCTGACTGTTTTATATCAGTATTGAAATGTTACAACCTCAGCACGGATTGCTCTATAAATTTATAGGTTGTCCCCCCTGTTTTAAAGATTCACTTAACCCGCACAAAATATTAACTAATTCCGCACCCACCCAACCCGAAGAAATCGGGGAAGGTTGATGATTTTGAATACAATTCAGAAAATGATCACAAACTTTAGCTAGAGGTTCCCGGGGTTCAATTTCAATCACTTCTCGATTTAATCCCGTGGCTTTCCAAGTATTATCAATAACATTAAAATAACCCTGTTGCATTGTTAGAGGAGATTGGGATTGTAGTTCATCAAAAATTAAGGTTCCTTGACTTCCCACCACGGCTAAACGCCGTTGTTTGTCTGGATTTAACCAACATAAATGTAGAAAGGCTTGAAATCCACTGGGATATGTTAAATTAGCGATAACTAAATCCGATAATCCCGATTTAGGTTGTAACCAAACCGTTCCCGTGGCTTTGACTTGAATCGGTTTTTCCCCTAACCAACTATTAAAAATTCCAAGATCATGAATCGCTAAATCCCATAAGGCATCGACATCTTGCCGCACGGGTTCTAAATGGGTTCGGGTGGCGTAACCATATCTTAATTGCCCTAATTTTCCCGATTCAATTACAGTTTTTCCCCTTTCTACGGCCGGATGAAATAAATAGGTATGATCAACAAAAAGTTGTAGCTGTTTTTGTTGTGCAAGTTCGCATAATTCCAAGGATTCAGTCACACTTAGGGTTAAGGGTTTTTCGGTAAAAACATGACAACCCTGTTTTAAGGCATCGGAAATTAACGGAAAATGGGTGGCCGCAGGGGTGGCGATCGCAACTGCATCTAAATTCGGTAAATTCCAAATTGTTGAACTATCGGTCGCTAAAATAATATCGTCGGGCAGTTGAAACCTTTCTTTTACCGCTTGTAAACGCTCGGAATTGGGATCGGCGATCGCCACAACCCTAGAATTAGGATGTTGATGGAAGTTACGAATTAAATGAACTCCCCAACGACCCGCACCAAAAATAGCAATATTAATCATAGGAATAGGGAACAGGGAACAGGGAACAGGGAACAGGGAACAGGGAACAGGGAACAGGGAACAGGGAACAGGGAATGGGTAATGGGGATTTATTTTCCCATCGTATTAATAATACCAACAATTATTTTAGTTTGCGATGGTAATTCATTTTTAAAGGATTCTATATCAGATCAATTGGTGATTTTTCCTGTTTTTATCGCTTAATCTCGGCGGGTTTTTGTGTATCTACAACCGAAAGAAAAGCCACTTCCGCGGCCGCCTGTTCCGCCGCTTTAATTGAACGTCCCGTACCCTCCCCCAGTTGGCGACCTTGTAACCAAACCACCGCCGTAAAACGCCCCTCATCATTATGAATTTGGCGATTTTGCTGGACTTTATATTCAGGTAAAACTTTATAGTGGCTTTGTGTCCATTCCTGTAGGGCAGCTTTATAATTATTTCGGGCTGGATCACGAATAATTTTGGCGGCGCGATCGCGAAAATGGGAATCTAACCAAGGACGAATTAAGCTTAAATTCTGACTACTTAAATATAAACTAGCCAAGACCGCTTCAAAACAGTCCGCTAGACGGGATTCTTCCCCCGCTTTGTCCCGAATTGCACTGCCGGCGGCGAGTAAAAACTTACCAAATCCATACTGATCGGCAATTTCTGCTAAAGTGCGATCGCTGACCAAAATCGAACGAATCGCCGCAAATTCCCCCACCGGACAGTCAGGATAAACCTCATAAAGTAACTCAGAAGCGGCCAATCTCACCACCGAATCCCCAACAAACTCCAATTGTTCATAATTCGCCTCCGCCGAGAGGGTCGGATGAGTTAGGGCTAAGTCTAATAAATCCCATCGAATCGGCAGGTGGTCGGGCAGTCCCAAACGTTGAATCAGTTTTTGTAACTGGCGTTTTCGATTTGGATAACCAATAGTCATAGATTTGGGTTTTCACTCTTAAGATGAGCCTAGGCTCTAAAATTAGGGAGAGAAAGAGTCAGACATAAGCCGGGTTCTGTTATTGGTGGCTAGAATTAGCACACCAACGGCGATTATCTATCTGGGATGCCTGTTACCAGACACCTCTAGCGGTACCACTATTCAACGAAACGGGGAAAAGACCAACCCTAGTTTCTCCGACCTTGCTCCCAACCGGGGTTTACCGAGCCAACGCCTCACGACGTTGCTGGTGCGCTCTTACCGCACCTTTGCACCCTTACCCGAAGGCGGTATTTTTCTGTGGCACTATCCTCACGATCGCTCGCACTGGGCGTTACCCAGCAAGTTTGGTCTTTCGGGAGCCCGGACTTTCCTCAGACTCATTGAGTCCGTAATCGCCTGCGCTTACTCTTTACCCTCCTTTCCCATACTACTGCAAAATCAGTTATCAGTAATCCGTAATCCGTGGGCCAGATGTGACATGGGCTGTCTGGACTCAGTTAGGAGCCAATCTAAAGTTATAATTCATGGGTAAAGTTCTGATTTTATTTCTGTTATTGATAACTGAATGCGGATACTTATTTACTGATCACTGATTATTGTGAGTATTTTTAAAATTAATAAATTGAGTAATAAGTGGCTTGATCTATCGGAGATTTCTGCCGTAATTATCGCCACTATTCTGGTATTATCCGTACTCTTAGGAATTTATTATTTAGGTTGGTTACAACCCTTAGAATTAGTCGCTTATGATCAAATGGTCAGATTGCGTCCAGCTTTAGCGGCTGATCCTCGATTAGTAGTGATCGGAATTACGGAAGAAGATATTCAAAAACTTGAGCGTTGGCCCCTGTCTGATCAAGTAATTGCCCAATTATTAGAAAAACTATCTGAATATCAACCGAGAGTTATTGGTTTAGATCTTTATCGTGATATTAGATATGAACCTGGATATGATGAATTACATAAAAAACTTCAAACCTATAAAAATATTATAGTCATTAATAATTTAGGATATAGTGAAATCAAAAGCATTCCGCCACCGCCGAATATCCCAGAGGATCGAGTGGGTTTTAATGATTTATTGCTTGACCCCGATAATGTGATTCGTCGAAATTTGATGTTTGCTAGTACCCCAGATGGCACTTTTTATTCATTTTCTTTAAGAATAGCATTATGGTATTTATTAGCTCTAGGAATTGTACCCACTAATCATCAGGTAGATCCTAATTTTATCACTTGGGGAAAGGCTGAATTTGTACCCCTATCTCGAAATTCCGGCGGTTATCAAACCATTGATGATCGAGGTTATCAAATTCTATTAAATTATCGCTCTGCTGATCATGTGGCGAGGATGATCGGTTTGACAGAATTTTTGGAGGAAACCATTCCCCCAAGTTGGATTAAAGATAAAATTGTTTTGATTGGGACATTAGCTCCTAGTGGTAAAGATTTATTTCTAACTCCCTATAGTCCGGCGGAAAAGAATGCCTTTAAAATGCCAGGAGTTATCGTCCATGCTCAAATGGTCAGTCAAATTTTAGATGGGGTTTTAGGTGAGCGGGATTTATTTGTTTTTTGGGAACAATGGGGAGAATTTTTATGGATTTGTAGTTGGGGTTTAATCGGAGCAACCCTAGCTTGGTCAAGTCGAAATCCTTTAATTATTACCCTGGGAAATCCATGTTTAGTTGGTGTTTTATTTGGATTAAGTTTTTTCCTATTTTTACATAACCGTTGGGTTCCCACCACAACTCCGGGTTTAGCCCTACTATTTACCAGTGGTACTGTTACAGGTTATCGTGCTTTTCAAGCCCAACGTCAGCAACAAATTGTGATGCGATTATTAGGACAAAATACCTCACCAGAAATTGCCAATGCTTTATGGAATAGTCGCGATCGTTTATTGGAAGATGGGAAGTTACCCGGTCAAAAATTAATTGCCACTATTCTATTTAGTGATATTAGAAATTTTAGTACCATTTCTGAAGCCATGCCCCCGGAAATTTTAATGGAATGGTTAAATGAATATTTATCTGTTTTAACCCAATGTGTCCAAACCCACCACGGTATTATTAATAAGTTCACTGGGGACGGAATTATGGCGGCTTTTGGGGTTCCCCTAGCTCGTAGAAACGAGGAATCTATTGCCAAGGATGCTTATAATGCGGTTGCCTGTGCTTTAGCTATTGAAGACCATTTAAAACAGTTAAATCAAGATTGGAGACGTCGAAATTTTCCCGAAATTGCTATGCGAGTTGGGATTTTTACTGGCCCGATTGTCGCCGGAAGTTTGGGGGGAAAGGAACGGTTAGAATATGGTTTGTTAGGAGATAGTGTTAATATTGCTTCTCGTTTAGAAAGTTGTGAAAAAGATCGACAATCGGGGATTTGTCGGATTTTAATTGCTGATCAAACTTTACAATATATTGCGGATAGTTTTGAAGTTGAATCTTGGGGATTAATTCCACTCAAAGGTCGGCAGGAATTGGTAGACATTTATCAGGTTATGGGCTGGAAAACCAAATCTAAAATATCAAAATAATTGATTATTAGGTACGGAGTAGACTCCATGGGTTTTTGAGGAAGGGAACAGGAATAGTAGGGCAATCACCTATGCCCTGTTCCCTATTATCTGATTCTGGGATTAAAGATTTTTGGCTTTACGAGTTTCCAACCAAATGGGAACCACTAACCAAACTATCACTAAAATTAGAGCTACAAGGGTAAATTGGGCAACCCAAGCCACTAATTGTTCCAAGGAAATCAGATTTCCCACAAAATAAGATAAACTCACCATCACCGATGCCCAAACCGTAGCCCCAGCCGCATTGCATAGGAAGAATTGCCAGTAGGGCATTTGAGCAATTCCCGCTAAAGGCCCGGCAAAAATCCGTAATAATGCGATAAAGCGACCGAGGAAAACGGCTTTGGCCGCGTTTTTGCGGAATTGTTCCTTAACCTCATGGAGTTGTTCTTCCCGAATCCGAAAGAACCCGCCTAGACCGACTAATAGCGGCCAACCGCCCCATTTTCCCAGCCAGTAACCAAAGTTATCTCCTAAAATGGCCCCGGCAATGGCACTGCCTAGGACAAACCAATAATTCAATTCACCACTCCCGGCTAAAAATCCACCCACGAGGGTAATTGTTTCTCCTGGGAGGGGAATGCCAGCGTTTTCTAGGGTAATTCCCACAAATACAGACCAGTAGCCGTATTGATGAGCAATTTCTCGAATTGTTTCTAAGGATACAAACTCAAAAGACATTCAATGCTGCCTTTATATTTTTTTACAAAGCTTTATACTTCTCAATATATCTTGACGGGTTTTTAGCCGCTGTGTCAATCTCACAGGAGTTGAAGAACACAACAACCCATCGGGCTGAGTCTGTCTAAATTTAACCGTTGAATCTTCCTTAGTTATTAAAGATGAGTTTGCTCTAATCGAGAACAGCTACGATCCCGAATAGACCTGAATGGGAGTCAATATAGATTCTCCCTCACAATTGTAGCTAAGGTGAACTACCC
>DATNRE010000151.1:0-1871 GCA_036703685.1 Candidatus Obscuribacterales bacterium | reverse complement strand
AGATTATAAATATCCAGAAATTTTGTAAGATTATCTGGACTAGATTTAAAATTTATTTTTTTATTATAAGGGATATTCTGGCACAGGTTGCCATTTTTCTTGACACACTTCAATATAAAGCTCTATCGCTTCTTTAATATTTATCAACGCTTCTTCTTTTGTTTTTCCTTGACTAATACAGCCAGGTAAACTCGGACATTCAACTACCCAATAGCCATCTTCACCCGGATAAATGATCACTTGTCTCATTAGGGTTTCCTCCTTTTTTTATGATTATAGCGCGATCGCACCTTTTAAAAAAAGAGCGATCGCTTTTTAATGCGCCGCATCGCAACAACGGGGTTATTCCATCCCTTCAATGGGGGCAAAACCCTGACGTTGAATATTTTCAGTAATGTGACGGGGTTCTAAGAATTGTAATAGATAATCCGGCCCTCCCGCCTTAGAACCGACACCGGAAAGTTTGAAACCACCGAAGGGTTGACGGGAAACAATAGCCCCCGTAATGCCGCGGTTAATATACAAATTTCCCACTTCAAATTCCGCTTTAGCCTTGCTAATATGGGAGGGAGTTCTTGAATATAAACCCCCGGTTAAAGCAAAATTTGTGCCATTGGCAATATCCAAAGCCTCCTCAAAAGTTTGGGCTTTAATTACCGATAAAACAGGGCCAAAAATTTCTTCTTGGGCGATTTTTGCCGTGGGTAAAACATTAATAAATACCGTTGGCCCGACAAAATAACCGGTTTCCGGTGCAGCCACTTGGATCGCTAATTCTGCTTCTTGTTTGCCGATCTCAATATACTCCTGAATCTTCTGTTGAGCATTGGCATCAATCACTGGCCCGACTTGCGTACTTAATAACGCCGCATCTCCCACATTTAAAGACCGTACCGCCTCTGTTAAACGGTTGACAAACGCCTGATAAACCGGTTCCAAGACCACCACCCGGGAACAGGCGGAACATTTTTGCCCCGTATACCCAAAAGCAGAATAGACCACCCCGGCCACTGCTTGGTCAAGGTCGGCACTCTCATCGACAATAACGGCATTTTTGCCCCCCATTTCGGCAACCACCCGTTTTAGGTGTTTCTGTCCGGGTTTTAGCAGTGCCGCCTCGGCATAAATGCGGCATCCCACCTCCTGGGAACCCGTGAAGGTAATCATGTGAACCTCCGGGTGTTGTACCATGTAGGAACCCACCGTTGAGCCTTTCCCGGGTACAAATTGGAACACACCCGGTGGCACACCTGCATCCACCAATACTTCCGTAATTTTAGCCCCGATCACCGATGACACTTCCGCAGGCTTGAGTAACGTGCAGTTACCCGTTACTAAAGATGCTACCGTCATGCCCACGGGTATCGCCAGGGGGAAATTCCAGGGGGAAATAATTAGAGAAATGCCCCGGGGTTGATAGTTATAACGGTTAGTTTCGCCGGCAGTATCATACTGGTAGCCCTGATCTAACCGTTCCATTTCATCGGCATAATAGCGACAAAAATCAATGGCTTCTGATACCTCGGCATCGCACTGATGCAGGGGTTTACCCACTTCATAGACCATCCAAGCACTGAACTCCGCCCGCCGTTGTTCAAACAGGTCGGCGGCTTTGCGTAGCACACCTGCCCGTTCTCGTACGGGGGTATGCCGCCAGGCAGGGAATGCGGCTTTAGCGGCTTGAATAGCGGTTTCCGCTTGGTCAATGGTAATTAACCCGACTTTCCCAACAATTTCCGAGGGGTTGGAGGGGTTTACCGAGTTCACCATTTGGGCGGTATTCACATATTGACCATTAATTAACGGGTTATAGGTTTGTCCCAATTGGTTATAGACAATTTCTAAAGCGCGCACCCCTTTATCCCGTAAAG
>DATNRE010000150.1:0-4083 GCA_036703685.1 Candidatus Obscuribacterales bacterium | reverse complement strand
AAGGAAACCCCCAATTGTTCACCCTATATGGGTAATTGAGGAGTAGGCTAAGATTGTGCGGATGTGTGATTGATTTATGCCTAGTAACCCCCCCAAAATAGCATTAGTGGCTGCTACTAGGACTAATAGAGGTTTTAATTGGTTGGCGCTGATAAAAGGAAAAATTATAAGAGCTAATGGGCCTAATTTTTGTCATGTACAAAGGATTAAGCAGTTTAGTCATCTTATTGATGTTATAGTAGATGGGAATCAGTAATGACATGGAGCTGCACCAAGTTTAAGTAAAAGCCTTATTACTAATATAAGTTGTACTAAGACTTGATTTCTAGGGTTATAAAGTATTATTCTCGAGTATAGCATGATTGCCGACCCTAGGGCCTGCGCCAAGAAATATTCAACTGCTCTTTCAGTTTCTTGATTAGTATGTGACTGAAGTATTAGTGGCACGAACGATAGAAGGTTAACCTCTATTGAAATTCAGGCAATTAATCAATTTGTTCTTGATAGGGCTATAATTGTTCTAAGCAGTAAAAGTAACGAAAACAATAAAGATGATGGCAGAATAAATATCACAAGAGTATGGAGGAGTTGAACCCCCTATTAAGAGTTAGAAGCTCCTAAATTTGCCGTAGACTCTTATTAATTAGATCAGTTTAGTGAGCCTTCTTTCCATTCATGAAGTAACCCAATTAATAAGATTAGCAAAAATGTTAAGGCTCCGTATAGTGTTGATGGGTAACTAATTAATAAGTGTAAAATAGGGATAGGTATAATTAACACAATCTCGATATCGAAGATAATGAAGATCACGGCCAATAGGAAAAATCGTAAGGAAAATGGGATTCGAGCACTTCGGTTAGGGTCGAAGCCGCACTCAAAAGGAGAAGATTTTTCCCGGTCACTGTGGGTGCGTATTTTAAGGGCCTGCGCCGCCATAAATGTAATTACAACTAAAATCGAAATGAATATCATAGCAAATAATATAGTATTCATGGAGCGGAAATAAATTTATTTTCTCCTAATTAAAAGTTAGACGCTGTAACTAGCTCTCCGCTCAGGTACGGGGGTTTTATCCCGTGATTAACGTCATCAGAGTTATCCGTTCGGCCGGCGCCGTACCATATAATGAAGATTAATGGCATAATAAATATAAGTACCCCAATTCTTACAGGAAGAAATCTCTTTCATGTTAAATATATTAAATGGTCATATCGTATTCGGGGCATAGTAGCTCGCACTCAAATATATAAAATTGAAATTAGTAGGGTTTGAGTGATTAATATTAAATTGTTAAATAGCATTGTTGTTGAGTTACCAAATATAATTGATGCGGTGATCATTCTTATGGCAAGAATTCTCGTATATTCAGCCATAAAAATTAGTGCAAAGACTCCTCTGCTGTATTCTACATTGAATCCGGATACCAGTTCTGATTCCCCCTCCGCAAAGTCGAATGGTGTTCGATTTGTTTCGGCTAGGTTGGTGATGAATCATATAATGGTAATTAAAGGTAATATCAATACTGTAAATGAGTGTTGATTTATAGTTATTATTGTAAAATCTATAGTAGATGATATAATTAAAGCTCTAATTAGAATTAATGTTATTCTCACCTCATACGAAATAGTCTGTGCCACTCCACGTAGTGAGCCCAATAGAGCATACTTAGAGTTTGAGCACCACCCAGCTAAGAATGTAGAGTAAACATTTATTCTTCTCACACATAGAAAGTATAGAGCTCCAAATGTAATGAAAAAGGACTGGTTAGTATGTGAGTATAAAACTCATATTAATAGTGCTAGTACAAGCCCAAGTACATGTGCCCCATGAAATAAATATTTATTAGATAGCGTGGGTGTCGACTGTTCTTTAGTAAATAGTTTAATTGCATCGGCGAATGGCACTGGTAAACCAATAAGACTAGGTTTGTTAGGCCCCTTTCGTGTTTGGAAGTAACCAAGAAATTTTCGTTCTATTAGCGTGTAGAAGGCTATAGCTATTAATGCTAAAACACATCTCAAGACAACTGAAATTCAGGCATTTATAAACATAGACAAAGGGGAGAAACCCATAGGCAGGGTTTAAACCTGATGCATTATTCTGCCACATTGTCAATATAAATGAAATCTGCTGGCTAAAATTTAGGTGTGTAGATGAGTCGAACATCTAGTTAAGACTTTCAAAATCCTTTGCTTCCGAAGCAACAAACCGCAGCTGGGCAGTACTCTCTTATTAAGTGCAAATTAATGGTTCTATATAAACTAAGCGGCAGCATATAATTTAGTGGGTGGTCGTCGACCATTTTTTGATCCTAAATCAAATGCACTACTCTGCCAACCCACTTTATTTATTTTGTGTTTATATTTATTCTTATCTAGTAATAATTACAATAACTTGGTCCTTTCGTACTAAAGTTATTATTTTGTTCGCGGATAGAAACTAACCTGGCTTGCGCCGGTCTGAACTCAGCTCATGTAGGAGTTTAATGGTTGAACAAACCATCTGGTTGTGACTGCTGCGTCACAAAGAAATCCTAAGCCAACATCGAGGTGCCAACCTCCTCTGTCAATAAGGGCTCTCTAGAGGAATTAGCCTGTTATCCCTAAGGTAGCTTGATTCTACAATCTTTATAAAGGATCTTTTATAGTGACTGGTAAGTCTAAATAGTTAAGGATGTTTTGTATTCCTTGGTCGCCCCAACCGAACCAGTTAGCTTATACTATAAGTTTTATGGTAAAGCTCTATAGGGTCTTCTTGTCCTGCGAATTTATTTAAGCTTCTTCACTTAAATATAAATTTTTATTTACCTAAAGGAGACAGTAAGGTTCGCGTTTGTCCGTTCATTCCAGCCTACAATTAATAGGCAAATGATTATGCTACCTTTGCACGGTCAGGATACCGCGGCCGTTTAATAGATCACTGGGCAGGATGTACCACTTATTAAAATTACAGGTGGCAATGTTTTTGGTAAACAGTCGGAACCTAGTTTGCCGAGTTCCTTCTTTAGGGTTGGTTTAGACTTTATTTGTCAATGTGTCGTATACTAATTTTTACATTTTGTAAGTAGATGGTAAATTGATCTAACACTCTCGATTTTTTAACCATGCTTTATTAAATTTTAGGGGATCAAAAACTGTAACGTAGTAATGATGGCTGGTTTTAGGCCTATTGTGATAAATACCTTAAATTTTATTGGTGTTCACTATAGAGCTTGTCCTTTATAGTGTTACACGATATAGCAATATCTGTATTAATATATAATGTTTTCGAGAAACCAGCTATTTCCTTATGCGGTAGGTATGTAGCCCCTATAATAATATCTTTTAGTTCTATTGCTACAGAAGGTAATAAGTTCTTAACAGTATTATTATAGCTCATAAGGTTTCGGGTTTTAGGGGGTGGCCTTTTTTCTTGTAAAACCATTATGCACAAGGTACATGATTTAATCATTTCTTTATTTAGTTTAGTTTTCCCTCGCGGTACTTTTTATATTTATAATGTAGTTTTAAATTTAGGTGTTTTTATTTTGTTTTGTTGATTTATGACATTAAGTAGTTAAGGTTTGTAATTATAGCAGGATAACTCTATAATTTAGTTTTTCTACCTAGTACACAATCGCGGTGGGTAGGATTATTTATGCAGCATTGGCGTCCAGGTTTAATTTATTTTGACTTGGGCTTAATATTGACATGATTGAAATTGTTAGAAGCCCTAAGAGGAGACGGTACAGGTTTAATATTGCGAAGTAAATGAGGTTCATTTTTTTCTTAGTGTAAGTAAGAGGCATTCAATATGCTATACTTCGGTGGAATGTATGCTGATCCTCGACAACAGCAGTGGCCGGCCACTGCTGTTGTCGAGGATCAGCTCAATGGGATCGGTGTATTCGTTCATCGCCGCGAACCAATCGACATACGGACCTTCTTCCGAAATGTCGATACTTCGCCAATCCGAGAACGTGTAATCGATCAGCTCGTGATGTTTCGGCCCGAGGAAAACCTTCGCGGCATCCTTGTCAAAGAACTTCCGCCGTGCTACCCAACGGCAGTCACGGCGGAGATCGTTCGACCTGGCCCGCATGTC
>DATNRE010000149.1:0-1664 GCA_036703685.1 Candidatus Obscuribacterales bacterium | reverse complement strand
TAGCAATTGTATAAGCTCTTGAAGATCTTGTCTTACTTGAGGATTATCAATCAAAGGAGGATTGCTCAAAGTATTGGCTTCACGTTCCGCTTCATTGATAAATCGACGCCAACGGTTGATAGGAAATTCAGGCATAAAATATAAACTCCTAAACAGTTTAATGTTGACGAATACTCATTCTGAAGCAATAGAGCCAATCAGAAATCAATTTATATTTCTTAACAATTTTCAATACAACGGATATAATCAGTACAATTTTGGTCAAAGATTCACATTTGGTCAAGTTGATATGAGAACCATACAGTCGTAATAAAGCATAAATTCCCAGAGTTTCTAAACCCAATCTCAAATCAGGTTTAGAAACTCTTAGAAAATCGCGGTTAACTTTCGGTTTAATTTTGAGGTGGGGATAACAAAATTAATTGTCGATTAATTAGCGATCGCACCCCCGCTAAATCAAAAGACACTTGAGTTAAAATTTCTCCGACGGTTCGAGGAGATTCTGAACTTAGGTCACAGGCTTTAAGAAACTCAAATTCAGGATCAGATAAACTGATAATTTGATAATTGTAGTCAAATAAATTCTGACTCGGCCAGCCATTCATACAAGGACTACGTTCAGGAATAGCCGCTAATAAAGCCTGATCACTTGACCAATTATTCCTAGGTAAAGGAGAACGTCCGAGGAAAAATTCATAATGACTCATCTCAGGATCGAGGAGTTCAATTAAACGATAGCGTTGGCGATCGCTCAATTGACTAGCCCTTTCCACCAACTCCGGGGAGTCCCCAATTAATCGCTCCAAATTCCAATAATTCGGATTAGAAAAACCCAGAAATTCCAAACCAGAAGCATCAATTAACTCAAACAAATTGTTAATATTGTAGTCAATTTCTTGAGGATGAACATACATATCAGCGAAACATTCATCCCTCTGATTTTCCAATCCCCAACGTTTAGATTCATAATTGACTAATCGATTGGTTTCAGGTAAAGCCTCAAAAATCTGACGGCCAATTTTTACCCCGTCTTTATAGTCTCCCTGTTTTTCACCTTGTAAAAGGGCGATCGCTTTTTGCATCAACTGAATTTCCCAGCGTCCCAATTCAGCGTAGACAAAAATGTGCATTAACCCCCCGGGGGCCAACTTTAACGCCAAGGTTTGAATCCCGCGAATGGGATCGGGTAAATGGTGCAAAACACCCACACAGTTAATAAAATCAAACTGTCCGGGTAACTGTCCCGCATCATAGAGACTCAAACAGCGAAATTCTGGGGAGGGAGTACCGGGGGTAGAAATTCCAGACCGACGACAGCGCTCTGTGGCCGTTTGGATGGCTCCTTCACTCAGGTCGATCCCGAGAACCGAGGCTTCCGGGTTAAGTTGAATCAAATACTCCGTACTCGAACCCGTACCACAACCCGCATCTAAAATAGAGATAGCTTGGTTTTGGGGCTTCTGACCCGTACAAAAACTATAAGCCACGGGCCAAGACCATCGCCAGTTATAGCCAGGGGGCGGTTCATCCAACAGGGGGTCAGGGGGAAAGGGATAGGTGTCATAAAGTCGTTTAACCGCAGAACTCACTTCTTCCATCGTTGTAACCGATTAAAAATTTAGGGATTGATTGCTGTACAGTAGACCAAAAGATCAAAGTTTACT
>DATNRE010000148.1:0-1837 GCA_036703685.1 Candidatus Obscuribacterales bacterium | reverse complement strand
CCATGCTAAAACCTACGCTGAATCCCTGAAAAAAGCCTTTGTTCAAGTTGACCCCCAGGAACGAATTCAGACTATTCAAAAAGAAGTTAAAATTGCGGCGAATAGTGTGGGGGGAAAAGCGGAAATTCCCGAAGATTTATTAGCAGAAGTTGTTAATTTAGTGGAATGGCCGACGGCCGTTGTCGGAACCTTTGATCAGGAATTTTTGAATTTACCCCCAGAGGTGATTAAAACCGTCATGGTGACGCATCAACGGTACTTTCCGATATTAACAACGGAAACTAAAAATTCATCGCCTTTAAAGCCCTATTTTATCACCATTTCTAATGGAGATCCGGCTAAATCCGATTTAATTGCCGCCGGAAATGAAAGAGTCATTCGGGCGCGGTTAGCTGATGGACAGTTTTTCTATCAATCCGATTTAAAAAACCCATTAGAAAGCTATTTACCGTCCTTAGAAGCGGTGACTTTTCAAGAGGATTTAGGTTCAGTTCGGGATAAGGTCAATCGGATTGGTAAAATTGCGAATTGGATTAGTGATCAACTGAATATTAGTGAATCTGATCGCGGTTTAATTCAACGGGCAGCTTTATTATGTAAGGCGGATTTAGTCACCCAAATGGTCTATGAATTTCCCGAATTACAAGGAGTAATGGGGGAAAAATATGCCCGCAAAGGGGGAGAACCCGAAGCGGTAGCAACGGCGATTTTTGAACATTATTTACCTCGCAGTGCTACGGATAATTTACCGCAAACCTTAGTCGGTCAAGTGGTGGGTTTAGCGGATAAACTCGATACTTTAGTGAGTATTTTTGGTTTAGGAATGTTACCTACAGGTTCCTCCGATCCCTTTGCCTTGCGTCGGGCGGCGAATGCGGTCGTTAATATGATTTGGGCGGCGGATTTACCCCTGAATTTATATCAACTCCTGAAACAAATTGCGGTAGATTTTGTTAATACTTTTCCTAATGCAATTTTAGGGTTAAATCATGAATTATATGATTTTTTCCTGCAACGAATTAGAACCTTATTACAGGATGAAAAAGGGATTGATTATGATTTGGTGAATGCGGTTTTAGGAGAGAATGATCTGGAATATCAGGAACGGGCGTTACAGGATTTATTAGATGTTCGAGATCGGGCTTTATTCCTCCAAACTATTCGTAAAGATGGCAGTTTAAACCAAATTTATGAAACCGTTAATCGTTCGACTCGTTTGGCAAAACAAGGGGATTTGAACACCCTGGAGTTGCAACCGGAAATGACAGTTGATCCTGAGTTATTTCAAAAGTCCTCAGAGCGGGAATTTTATCAGGCTTTAGTACAGTTAGTTCCGAAAACAAAAGCCTCTCAGGCCACCAGAAATTATCGTCAATTGGTGGAAGCCTTGGGGGAAATTGCTCCCACGGTAAGCAGTTTTTTTGATGGCCCTGAAAGTGTTTTGGTCATGGATGGTGAGCCGAATATTCAACGTAATCGTTTGAATTTATTGGGATTATTAAGAAATCATGCCCGGGTTTTAGCGGATTTTGGGGCAATTGTTAAAAGTTAAGGGCGATCGCCATATCATACAAGAGGCAATAGGGAATGGGCAATGGGCAATAGGTAATAGGTTATGGGCAGCTTTTAGCTTTCAAGAATGTCTTAATAGATGCGGCAATTGCTATTAAGATTCCCCTTGACAAGAAAATTGTTTCGGTTTATTATGATTTTCGTGAACCTAAGCGGGGGCGAAAACCTGGGGGGGTTCACGAAAAACGCTAGAACCTTGACAAATCAATAGTTTATACTTTTGAGTCCGGTTAGTTATTGATAATCTGTTGCAATAACGAAGCCT
>DATNRE010000147.1:0-1822 GCA_036703685.1 Candidatus Obscuribacterales bacterium | reverse complement strand
GATGAAGCCAGCAGCATTTTGAAAAATTGGGCCTAAAGCCCCATCCTAGAAGGACGGCTTTATATTAGAATATACAGAAAGTATTGCATTACAAGATGGCGAGTTTAAGCTATTCGTTGTGCGGCACCATCGAAACTGGTGAAACTACCCCAAGATTAAGATTAATTTGATGGCAACTCTCAATCACTCAACCGTTCGTAGGCTCAAAAATTTACCTCAAATTCCCAGTGTGTGGGAAGGAGATCGGCGTCCCATGGCCACCGATACCCGTTCTAATATCGACACAGACTCCGAAGCGGCGGGCGAATGTATTATCTGGGTAGATGGTTCTCAGGGGATGGTGCGAGCAATGGATATGGTTGCACCCGATATGGGGCCAGAAGCAATTGTGCGGACGTTACTCCGAGCCATCGAACATCCCCAAAGTCCGGCGCCCGTAGCCCGTCCCCAAAAAATAGTGGTCAAAGACCGCGAAATTCAATTTTTCCTGCGGGGGATTCTCCAAGATTTAGAAATAGTCATTGAATATGTCCCCGATTTACCTCTGATTGATGAAATTTTCCGAGGGTTACAGGAAGTGGCCCAAAGTCGTCCCCCCCAACTTCCGGCCCAATATGCGGCAGTGGTGACGGAAAAAGCCTATCAAATTTGGCAAGATGCTCCTTGGGAACATTTAGGCGATCATCAGATTATTTCGGTTGAATTAAATCTATTTGGAATTAATACTTTATATATTTCCACCTTGGGGAAACTGGGGATGGATTATGGGGTATTGTTATATCGTTCTTTGGACTCGTTAAGACGGTTTCGAGAAAGAATTGTTCGCAATAAATCCTATGAAAATTTAGAGGAAGCATTTCTAACTCAAGATTGTTTATTTGTTACCTTTGATCGTACCGATGGTTTTGATGAGGATGAGGATGAAGATGATGATGATTTTGTCAGTATCACCAGTTTATCGACCTCAGAAATTGAACCGAATTTTGGCAATCTTCACCCCTTAGAAGGGTTACGTTCAATTTTGTATGATGAAGAAGCGGCGATTGTTTTAATTGCCTTGGAAGCCCTACATCGCTTTTTCCGCGATCATCGTCAAAAATTAGCTAAATATCAATTCCCCAGTCTTAACCGTAAGTATCGAATTGCCGTCGATTTACCCGATGGCGAGAAAAAACAAGTGTCGGTGAAGGTAGAAACTTTACCCGATATTGCCGATGAGTTGGCGTCAATGGTGGCAGACGATGACTCGGACGATGATGATGAAATGGAAGTCGATGTTCCTCGGTTACGGGATGATTTAGTCCCGCCCAAGTCTTTCTTGAGTTTGGGGGTTGTCCCTTGGGAAACAACTCAATATTTGCGCAGTAATACCCAATTTCATCAAGCCGCAGAAACAGAAATTACAGAGGTGGGAGACGGTTTACCCGTGGTGGTGATTCAAACAACTAAACCGAAAGCGGAGATATTAATTCGCAGTTTACAAGAAGCGGGAGGACTCGAAGGAATTTGTTTTAATCCGGGGGAAGATCCGACTCGGGGCTGCAATTATGACTTGGGAATTCTGAAAACAGAAGATGGAGATTTACATTTATTTGGAGAGTTTGTAGAAGATGATCCGGTTCATCAAGAAGCTCGAAAAAAATGGGAACAGCGCTGTAAAAAAACCAAGGGTTGGTGTGGCTTAATTATTGCGATGGGATTAACGGGAGCTTCCCGGGGTCAACCCCAATTTAAGGATATGATGGCGTTATTAGAAGTTCGTTTCATTCCTTCGGAAGATTTAGATTTAGGGCGATTACAGTTGATTCCAGTAGATTTTTAA
>DATNRE010000146.1:0-1952 GCA_036703685.1 Candidatus Obscuribacterales bacterium | reverse complement strand
CAGTGAGAATCCTAGCTCGACATAATTAATGGGCGATACAGGATTTGAACCTGTGACCCCTTCCGTGTGAAGGAAGTGCGCTACCACTGTGCTAATCGCCCGCACAATTGATTAATCTAACATAGCTTTTTAGAGTTTGTCAATCCCCCCACCCTAAATCCCCGGTTTGAGGTAGATTTTTTCCCCTATTAATGACTCAGGACTTACGCACAAGACCAAAGAAACCGGGTTTCTGGCCGTGATTTTGCGGATGAAATCAAGATTTCTCGTTCAGAAACCGGGTTTCTGCGTATTTTTTGTTTTATTGATGACTGCCAAACAAATCGATCAGTTTTTGGACTTCAATATTAATATTATGATCTTCAGCTACCTTAGCCGCACCGTGTTTTCCCATGGCGGTCAACTCCTCAAGCGGAGTCGTGAGGGCGGTTTTCAGGGCGAGGGTTAAATCTTCCAAAGATCCGGCCGGAACTAACCAACCATTTTTCCCCGGTTCAACTAATTCGGGAATACCCGCAATATAGGTACTAATTACCGGACGAGATAGGGCCAATGCTTCCATCAAAACCACGGGCAACCCTTCCGCAAAACTAGGCAAGACCAACACCTGGGAGGCTAAAATCTGTTCTTGGACTTGGGTATTGGTAGCCCAGCCCGTAATCTCAATATAATGATTTAATTCTAGGGTATTAATTAATTGTTCAATCTGATTTCTTAGGGGGCCATCACCCACAAAGATCAGTTTACACTTTAAGCCCATGGCTACGAGTTGACTAACGGCTTCAATTAAGATTAAATGACCTTTTTGTTCGCTTAAACGACCGACACAAACAAAACGAGGTTCCGAAGGTAAAGGCACAAAACCATGATCCAAAAACAGGGGATCAACCCCACAATGGACGATCTGAATTTTTGACCAATCTTGATAATCACACCAGCGCTGGATCTGACTTTTCCCAAAAGAACTAATGGCTACAACAAATTTAGCCCGTTTGATTTTCTCAGGGAGTGCGATCGCTTGGGGTTTATCAAATTCCTCTGGCCCATGGATCGTAAAACTATAGGGTGGCCCCCCGAGGGCATTACAGAGCAGGGCGACGGTTGTAGAATTAGTGCCAAAATGAACATGAAGATGTTCGACTGGCGCTTGGGATAACTGATTTAATAAAACACAGGCTTCAGCTAGATAGACAAGGTGAAGGATCATACCCCGTTCTGAACCCCAACCTAATTTTAAAGTCAGTCCTACCGCACGCCAAAACCTTTGGGGATGAGTCAATAAAACTCGGAAGAAATTCCAGAGCAAACCCGCAATTCCGGCATTGAGAATAAACTGGGTTTTTTGATATTCCTCTAAATCCCCTTGATCCACCAATTCCGACTCTAAAGACCGAATTGAGAAACGCCGAACCTCTACTCCTTGGACTTCAAGGGCTAAGATTTCACGGCGAATAAAACTATGACTGACTTTAGGATATTGATTAACGAGATAAGCGACTTTCATGCCTGTGGATAGAGGGTCTCAAGGGAGTTAGGATAACACAATATCCCGTTCGGTTCTGACCCATTCCTGTTGAGGTTTTTTAAAGAATCCCAAATACATGGGCAATTTCCAGAGAATATAAAGGGGAATACTCAATAGGGTTTTCAGAGACATGACAGAACGGCCAAAATTAGCCCAGGTGATCAGAATTGCCGTTAATAACATGACTCCTTGAACGAGCAAGCATTGCAAGGGGAAAAGGCCGAGATTTAAGATAGCCATAAAGACACTGGGAACTAAGACCATTGCCCATAATAGGACTAAAAAGGCTAAGGGAGGAACACAGAGGTCTAGGGCTAGAACTGCTAAATCTCGGCGTTTGAGACGAATAGAAGCCTCAAGCAGGCGGGGAACTTGAGTATATAAAGTTTTTAAGTGTCCGTGTTCCCAGCGAGTTCTTTGGGTTTTA
>DATNRE010000145.1:0-3043 GCA_036703685.1 Candidatus Obscuribacterales bacterium | reverse complement strand
TCCGATGATAGAAAACCTTCTCGATTCTCCGATGACAGAAAACCTTCTCGATTCTCAGACGACAGAAAGCCTTCTCGATTCTCAGACGACAGAAAGCCTTCTCGATTTGCAGATGATAGCAAACCGTCTCGATTCTCCGATGACAGAAAACCTTCTCGATTTGCAGATGATAGCAAACCGTCTCGATTCTCCGATGACAGAAAGCCTTCTCGATTCTCCGATGACAGAAAGCCTTCTCGATTCTCCGATGATAGAAAGCCTTCTAGATTCTCCGATGATAGAAAGCCTTCTCGATTCTCCGATGACAGAAAACCTTCTCGATTCTCAGATGACAGAAAACCTTCTCGATTTGTAGATGATAGAAAATCCTATCGATTTTCCGATGAGCAATCCGACAACTATCGGAAATTTTCAGATGAAAGAAAGGAATCTTTTTCTACTTACAAACCCGAACAAACAACAAGAGAAAAACCCAGCAAGTTATTAAATCAACACCAACCTAGACAACATCAAAATTCTTTACCTTATCCCCAGAAAAGTCAACGAATTGTTGAAGATCTCAAACCAGAATTTGTTGATGAATATATCGAATCCATAGATATTGAAAATGAATTAATTTATGGACGACGTACTGTTCAAGCTGCTTTAGAAAATGAGCGATCGCTCAGTCGAATTTGGGTTGTTTCCCAACTCAAATCCGATCCCCGATTTTTCAAGTTATTGCAAGAAGCAAAAGCTAACGGTGCGATTCTGGATGAAGTTACCTATCAACGCTTAGATCAACTCACCCAAGGCGCTAATCATCAAGGTGTGGCGGCTCAAGTTTCTCCCTATACCTATAAAGACCTGAGTGAGTTAATCGAAAGTGCTCAAGCTGCCAGTGCTCAACCCGTGATTCTGGTTGCCGATGGGATTCATGATCCCCACAATTTAGGTGCTATCATTCGGACGGCAGAAGCTATCGGAGCCCAGGGTCTGATCATACCCCAACGTCGGGCCGTAGGTATTACCTCCACGGTGATGAAAGTTGCCGCTGGTGCACTGGAAACTTTCCCCGTCGCCAGAGTGGTTAATCTGAGTCGGGCTTTAGAAGACCTCAAAGCCGCCGGATTTTGGATTTATGGTACTTCAGCCACCGCCCAACAATCCCTACCGACCGTGGCTTTTAATGGGGCGATCGCCCTAGTTGTGGGGAATGAAGGGGAAGGTTTAAGTCATTTAATTGAACAAAACTGTGATGTTTTAGTTTCAATTCCCCTATCGGGAGAAACCGCTAGTTTAAATGTTTCCGTAGCAACGGGAATGGCGCTGTACGAAATTTATCGTCAAAGACAATTTCCCACACCTGAATTGAGTTAGGAAAGGGTATCAACGGATGCTTTAGGGTGGTAATTGTTTAAATAAACTATTCAATAACAACCCTAGGGAATTCGGGCTTCATAACTACAGAGTTTTCAGATCAGTTACATCTAAAAAATTTAACTTTTCCCTGAAAACTCTCTCGTCTATTCTGAGCAATCAAAGTATTTGTTTAATCTAAAATTCATTGATAAGGGTTGATTTTTACAGATAAAGACTTTGCTCAGTTTATTGAAAAAATCAAGATCATTGATAGTGAATATGAAAGAACTTCTGATTAGCCTGCTCAACGTTTTTGGATTTGCTTTCTGGGTGGAAATTCTGACAGAAACTCCAAACTGTACCTACTATTTCGGGCCATTTATCAGTCAACAAGAGGCTCGAACTTCTCAATTTGGTTATCTCGAAGACTTAGAAGCAGAACACGCACAAGGAATTAAAGTTAAAATTAAACGGTGTAAACCCAATATCCTAACCATTGCATAAATAATAAGACAGTTTGTTGTTGCGCTTTAGCGCTCCAGGTATAGACGATCGCCTAACGATAATTCAGCGATCCAATTATCAATATCTGTCAGCACAAGTTGAGGAATTTCCCAAGGGAATAAATGGGCGGTATTCGGATAACAATAAAACTGGGAATTGGGTAAGAATTGCGCCGTTTCTTGACTGGATATGGCGGTAATATGGCGATCGCATTCTCCCGCTAAAACTAAAGCCGGACAGTGAATTTGTTGTAAGTATTCCAAGCGATTATAACCTAATCTCAAAGATTCATTTAAGGCTTGAGTGGCAAACCCAGAAGTTTGTATAAAAGCTGGAATTGCTTGTTTTGCTAAATAGTGATAAGCGCTGGAATTATGTTGTTGAATTAAATAGCGAAAGAGCGATCGCTTTCCCAAGGTTTCAATATTCCATCGCCAACTCGGAAATACCCAATTAATCATTCCAGCTAAACCCGTATAAATATAATCTAAATTTGAAATCGGAGGATGATTTCCCCTGGGTTTTGCTGCGGAAGCAATTAAGATTAAACCTTTAACTTTTTCGGGAAATTTTAAGGCTAATTCTAAGGCTAAAATTCCCCCTAATGACCATCCCAAAACCAAACATTGATCAATATTAAATTCTTGAAAAAGTGTTTCTAAATCTTGCAAATGCTCCCCCATTTCAAACCCTTGACGGGTGCGACTTTTTCCATACCCTCTTAAATCCGGTGTGAGGGTAAGATACTGTCGGGAAAGATGGTTGGTAAAAACAGACATACATTGACTAGAACCCGGATGTCCATGTAAACAAATAATTGGAAATCCTTGACCTTGAATTTGGGTATTTAACCGCAATTGTTAACCTCCTGAATTTATATTAAATCATTAAATTAGTGTTACAGGGAATGGGGAACAGGGAACAGGGAACAGGGAACAGGGAGGAAAAGAAAATAGGGAATAGGGGATAGAAAAAAGTGATTAGCTACCCGATCAAGTATTTGTAGCAAAAATTTAAGGGTTTCATATAAAAACAAATGACTGATAACTGATAACTCTTAAACTGATAACTGATGACTGATAACTGATGACTGATTAAAGTTGTCCATTCTCAACAATATATTCAGCTATTTTATGAATGCTCTTGCTAATTTGGGAAACATTAGCCGTATTATTATCAATAGCCGTAATAATATATT
>DATNRE010000144.1:0-2415 GCA_036703685.1 Candidatus Obscuribacterales bacterium | reverse complement strand
GTCCGGGAGTTAAGTCATCCCGATGATCTCGAACGGTTTGAGGTATTATTCCAACAAATTGCTCAGGAATATTATCTCACCGTGGAGTTAGTCCAAGAAATCACCGGACATCAACGACTATTAGAGGATGATCCCGTCCTACAGCGTTCGGTGCAGTTACGCAACGCCACGATTATTCCTTTAGGTTTATTACAGGTAGCTTTGTTAAAACGCCTACGTCAACACGGAAAATCCGTGGCTTCGGGTGTCGTCCATTCCCGGTATAGCAAGGGTGAATTACTCCGTGGCGCCCTATTAACTATTAACGGAATTGCCGCCGGAATGCGAAATACAGGCTGATCTTGTAGAGACGTGCCACGGCGCGTCTCTCTCTCTTTTATTTGCTGATTCAAAAGAATAAAGTTTCCCCTATTGATCAATATAAATCGTGGGTTTTTGGGTAATCTTGTAAGGGCGGGTTCTGTTAGATATGAGCTAATTACCTAAATCTCGATGAACCCGCCCCTACAACTGATGACTGATTAAAAAGAATAAACTTTCCCCTGTTGATCAATATAAATTGTCCGTTTTTGGCTGGGATTATCTGCACGGGTAGGACTGATTTCAACGGTTAATATATTTTTAGGGACAACTTGAAAACGATAAATTAACGGGTAATTATTCTCCGGTGTATTAATTAAAATTGTGCTGGTTTCTTCCGGCTGACGTCCGACTCTAACTAAAAATTCTTCGGTTTTACCCGGTGCTAACCTCTGGGAATTATCGTTAGCTAAGGCATAAACCAGGGTTTGATTAGTTTTATTCCGTAATCTGACCGTAATCAATTGGTTCGGATCAACTTTTGCTTGTACACTCCAGTCTGAGGGTGCTGATGTTTGGTCAAATCGTTGAGCAATACTCGAAGAACTCAACCCCACACCCAGAGCCATCATCAGCGTCACTAAGGCTAAAATACGATATTTAAACATAAACTCACTTCAACGCAATCACCCCTCCATTAATCCGCCTGTCACCCTTCGATCCGGAACCAGTAACGGGGATATTTGCCTTGCGGTCAAGGAAAAAACATGATATTGCATTTTGACAACTCCCCAGCCTAAAGGCGTGGGGATTCTTCCTTCGCAGAAAAACGCCTTGTAAAAGCAGTGCCTTTACTTGGTCTTACTCTTTCTCCAGAAGCCGCAGCGAGATGCCCTCCCGCCAAAAGTCGTAAACCTTCGTCGCGGATATTCACAGCGGCGTTAATGTCCCTGTCATGTATCGTTTGACATTTAGGACACTGCCAACTACGAATATCTAAATTGAGATTGTCTACTTGATTTGAGCAGTGGCTACAGGTTTTTGAGCTAGGGAAAAACCTGTCCACCTCAATGTAAACTTTCCCAGCCCATTCTGCCTTGTATTTCAACAGGGTGCAAAATTGCCCCCATCCAGCATCGCTAATAGATTTAGCTAGTTTGGGGTTTTTGACCAGGTTTTTAACTGCTAGATTCTCTACAACAATGACTTGGTTTTCGTCAACTAATTTACGACTTAGTTTGTGTAGAAAATCTTCTCGACATCTAGTAATTTTATTGTGAACCTTAGCAACTTTAATTCGTGCCTTATTTCGATTTCTCGATCCCTTCTGTTTGCGGCTAAGTTGCTTCTGCTTCTGGGTCAGCTTAATTTCATATTTCCGGTAATATTTGGGGTTGCCATGCTTAGTTCCATTACTAATAATGGCGTAGTGATTTATTCCCATATCTATGCCAACAGCCTTGCCTTCTGATGATGAAACCGGCTTATCCTTGCCGTCATCATACAGACAAGCAGCGTAGTATTCACCAGATGGAGTCAGTGACACCGTAATAGATTTGAGCTTTCCTTCCGGTAGCCGAGACACCCTGCAGTAAACTTTACCCAGCTTTGGCAACGTCAGATAGTCGGCATCTAGTTTTACTTGTTGAGGAAAGCGAATAGATTGCTTTTGTCCCTTTTTCTTAAAGTTTGGGTATTTAGCCCGTTTCTCGAAAAAGTTCACAAATGCGCTAGATAAGTCCAAAGCTACCTGCTGCAAACATTGAGAAGGCGGTTCTGTAAGCCATTCATATTCTTTTTTCAGCGCAGGTAACAAATTAATGATGTCGTTACGACTTAATCCTTTGCCTGTTTTCTGGTAAGTTTCACGGGTTAGGTTAAGTGCCAAGTTGTAAAACCAGCGCACACATCCAAACGACTTCGCAAGCAATACTGCTTGCTCTTGAGTCGGATAGATTCTGTACTTGTAGGCTTTTAACATGGCACTTGCCAAACTACAGTTACTACGGTAAACTAACCCAAAACAAATGTAAAGTCCCCCTAGAAGGGGGAGGTTTTAAAACCAATTTTTCGATAATTCGTGACAAGTGAGCGCCAAGCAATATCAATTCCTGC
>DATNRE010000143.1:0-17564 GCA_036703685.1 Candidatus Obscuribacterales bacterium | reverse complement strand
TGTGTAGTAGCGAATTATATTCGCCGAAAACTTTTCTTTCTTTTCCATAAAAAATTAGCGACTGCTTTTGATTTGATAACAGTCGCCAGAAATATAATATAGACTAATGTGCAAACCCATAGGGTGCATTCTTCCAGTTTCCCGTTGCTTATTCCCCGCTATAACATGGATAAAAAAACCTGGCTCGATCAAATAATTGCCGTATCTAATGTGTTCAAACGTTCACGGGATTCTTGTGTAACTAAACCATCAATGGCAGCATTTTGTAATCGAATAAACGCATCAAAATCCTCCTTACTATAGCGAGTTGTTTGTAACAAATCTCTAAGTTCTGCTTCAACATTTAGGGTTAAATAACCCTGTTCTAAAGTTTGGTTGACTAACTTATGAATCATACCCATATCGGATAATACTCCTGAATTTTAAAAACAGTTAATAATCGGAGTCTTTGATAATTAAGATTCCGTGAAATCTATGCCTTTAGACTGAACTTTGTTGTGACTGAATAATTTATTTCTCCCTAGAGAAAAAAAAGTTTATGGAGCATCACTTCAAATTAATCAAGGACTATAGGCGAATTTTAAGTTAGAAATAAAATGACAGTAGCAAAAGAAGATGTTAAGTGGGTCTATTATAACACTTATCAGACTGATTGGTGGGAAATCAAATAACAATTAAGATTAGGGATGCTTCCAAACCTTCACTTGTCCATCCCACCCCCCACTCACTAAAGTTTTACCATCGGGACTAATACCCACAGCATTTATATAACCGGAGTGACCTCTTAAATTCCCTTTTAATTGACCTGTAGCTAAGTCCCAAAGTTTCACCGTTTTATCCCAACTTCCACTAATTAAGGTTTTCCCATCCTGGGTAATTACGATTGACCAAACCCCATCGGTATGACCACTAAACCGACGAATGGGTTGACCTGTTTTTAATTTCCATAAACCAATACTTCCATCGGCGCTGCTACTGGCTAAAGTCTCCCCATCGGGACTAATTGCTAAGGATAAAACCGATAATTCATGACCTTTTAATGTGCGAATTAATTCTCCGGTTTCCACATTCCATAATTTGACACTACTATCCTTACTTCCACTGGCTAAAATTTTACCATCGGGACTAAATGCGATCGCGCCAACTAACTGTTCATGTCCAATTAAAGTTTTCAAAAGTTGACCTGTTTTCAGATTCCAAAGTTTAATGGTTTTATCCCAGCTTCCACTGGCAATTATTTGACTATCGGGACTTAATTTAACTGATAAAATCGGATTATTATGGGCTTGAATCGTTTGAAGTAAGGGCAAAGTTTGAGATTGTAAACCCGTAGCCAAATCCCAAACTTTAATCACGCCATCTTCCCCAGATGTCACTAAATATTTACTATCTGGACTGAGGCTAATTCCATTAATTGCTCCTTGATGGGCGCTCAAGGTTCGAGTTAGTCCACTGGTGGTAATATTCCAAATTGAAAGATTGCCATTACTATTCCCCACAATAGTATAGGGAAAGGCTAAGGCGATCGATAATATTTCTCCTGATTTTTCGGTTAAAGTGGTGGCTAAAGTAAAGGAATTAGTAACCGCAGCCATTGTATTAGGGGGTTTTGTGGGTGCAGGTGAAGCATTAAGATCGGGATTATTAGTAATGGGAGCAGAGGCATTGGGGGGAGTAATTATTGATGATAATGTGGCTGTTTTTCGCCAATCAAAAAAATAATTAATGGGGATTCCGGCGGAAACAATTTTATCGGGATCATTCCCTAACTGGACAATTCCATTAACTCCAATAACCTTTCCTTCCCCATCTAAAATTGGGCCGCCACTCATCCCACTTCTGACTAAATTTGTGTAAACTAAACTATATCCAAACCGAGGTTGTTGACGTTGGCTAAAGGTTCCACTGGTACTTAAAAATAGTCGCTGTCCGAGGGAGCTTCCAGAACGGGGCCATCCGGCTACATATAAAGGATTACCTAATTGAATATTATTCGCATCGGCGGGAATTGCCACGCGGTATCGTTGGGAACTACTAAAGGGAACTAGAGCCAAATCAAGGTTAGGAAGTCGTTGAATTAAACTATAATAAACAAAGTGACGTTCGCCATCGGAGGTGACAATTTCATAGTCTCCCACCCGATCAACAACGTGCCAATTGGTTAAAACATAATAGGTGTTTCCCTGTTTTTCCACAATAAATCCCGAGCCGCCTTTGGGCCCATCAATTCTAACGGTAATTTCTCCCGCAATACTATTAATTTCTGCGGGAGATAGGGCTATTTTTTCCGCAATTTGTAAGGGAAAAGAGGACAACTGCGTTAAAATGGGAACCGGAATAGTCAGGAAAGGAATACTTAAAGCGATCGCACCTAAATTTTTAGGTAAAATTTTAAATAATTGAGAAATTAAATTTAGATTCATAATTAAGTTCAATTAATGTTTTTTGCAGGAATAGATAATCAATTTCGTTGTTGGGCTTCAGCCCCCCTATTAAGTGCTATAAGCGCAACAACGGGAAAGGATAAATTCATGAATTATTACGATAGTAAATTTAGATTCATTTAATTTAACGTTTTTTAAGTAAATAATCACTCTATTTTTTAATTGTAGCCCATATATTAAAAATTCTATATCTTCCCCATTACCCATTACCCATTACTCATTACCCATTTTCATCCAACTTAATTAAAGGTAAACGAACAATAAAAGTCGTGCCAATTCCCATTTGACTATCGACCCAAATCTTGCCTCCGTGGGTATCCACGCAATGTTTAACAATCGCTAATCCTAAGCCTGTACCGGAGATAGAACCAACATTCTTGGCGCGGTGGAAGGGTTCAAAGAGTAAGGGAAGGGAATCCGCAGGAATACCAATACCTTGATCTTGAATACAGAAATCAATCGTTTGATCTTGAACTCTAACATCAAATTGAACACTTTCAGATTCAGGAGAATATTTAATTGCATTTTCTAATAAATTGATCAGGATTCTTCTTAATAAATTAGGATCAACCCTAACTTCTCTGAGGGTTAATTTAAAATTTAGATTGATTTGAGATTTCCCGCCATAACTCAATTGTATTTCTTCCACCAGTTGGCGACAAAATACCTCCAAATTAATCGGACTAGGTTGATATTGGAGTTGACCCGAATCCGCTTCTCCGATTAATATAACTTCATCGAGTAATTGAGCCATATTTTTACTCGCAGATCGAATTCGTTGAAACAAAGTTATTTTTTTCTCTTGGGATAATTTTTGTTCATGATCTTGAAGTAATACCGCCGAAGCTAAAATTGTATTTAAGGGATTTCTAATATCATGGGAAATCATCGAAACAAATTCTGAGCGGAGTTGATTTTGTTCTTGAGCTTTGAGTAATTCCTTTGTTCGTTCTTCAACGGTCATTTCTAAGGATTGATTCACCGCTTTTAAACTTTCTAAGTTGTGTTTTCGTTCAATGGCATACTTGAGAGAACGAACTAAAATATTACCATCAACTTCTCTTTTAACTAAATAATCCTGCGCTCCTTGACGCACGGCTACAACCGCTAATTCATCATCATTTGTATTCGTTAAAACCACAATGGGTAAACTGGGAAACTTTTCAATTAAGCGTTCTAAAGATTCTAAACCTTGACTATCAGGTAGGGTTAAATCTAATAAAGCCACATCAAAAATATGCTCTTGTAATTGACTCAGAGCTTCTCCTAGACGTTTAACATGAACTAAACTAAAGGGTTGAAACTGAGAATCCTTGAGTAATTCCTGTAAAAATATAGCTTCAGCGAGGCTATCTTCAATCAACAAGATTTTCACCGAACTACCAGACCTCATCGTTAAATGGCTTTGTTTCCTTTCTAATGAAGAAAAATCAGCAGCATAAAAGGTGTGAGGACTCGAATTATTTGAAGGTTTAGGATAGGCTGAAAAACCTTCTTCTTCCACGGAAGATAAATACCAAGCCTCTGTTTTTTTTTCTGTGCCTTGAATACGCCAAACTTTCCTCATTGTTTATCCTTATCAAAAAGATCTTTTAATCGCACGGTAGGGTAACAGTTTTAAGCCAAAATTCTTCAATTCCTCTCACAATTGTAAACAGTTGGCTCAAATTTCGGGATTTCGTAATATAACAATTAACATGAAGGTCATAGCTATGGGAAATGTCCTCTTGATTCTGGGAAGTTGTGAGGATAACAACAGGAATTCTTTTTAAGCTGGGGTCAGTTTTAATTTCTTCTAAGACCTCCCGTCCATCCTTTCGAGGTAAGTTCAAATCTAGGAGAATTAAATCCGGGCGAGGGGCATTTTTATATTCTCCCTCTTGGCGAAGAAATGCCATGGCTTCAACCCCATTTCTAACGTTCATCACTTCATGAAAGATTGAGCTATCTTTCAATGCTTCTTGAATGAGACGGATATCAGCTTTGTTATCCTCAACCAAAAATATCATTTTAGATTTTTCTTCCATTTCGGCGCTCACCTTCGTGTCCTCCTACGGGAATTGTAAAATAAAATGTAGCTCCTTGACCTAATTTTGATTCTACCCAAATTTTACCACGATGGCATTCTATAATTTTTTTACAAATGGCTAATCCCATCCCGGTTCCTGGGTACTCATCTCGAGTATGGAGACGTTGAAAAATAATAAAAATTCGTTCGGCAAATTGTAGGTCAATTCCCATACCATTATCCTGAACTGAAAATAACCAATCCTCCTCAATTCGTTGGACTCCGATATGAATTTTAGGCGGTTTTTCACTTTTAAACTTAATCGCATTAGCAATTAAATTTTGGAATAACTGCATTAATTGAGTCCCATCTCCTAATACATGAGGCATGGGGTCAGAGGTAATGGTGGCTTGACTTTCGGTAATGCGTCTTCTCAGGTTAAATAAAGCCTTATCTAAAGCGGTTTGAACTTCAGTAAATTGAAATTCAATTCTCTGCATATCGACTTTAGAATAGGCTAAAATATCATCAATCAGGGTTTGCATTAAACTTACCCCTTCCACCGCATAGGCAATGAATTGTTTGGCATCATCATCTAAGGCTTGGTGATAACGCATTTCTAGGAGTTGAACATAATTAATTACTTGATTTAAGGGTTCTTGCAAATCATGGGAAGCAACATAAGCAAATTTTTTCAAGTCGGAGTTTGACCGTTCTAAATCCTGGGCTAATTGGGCTAATTCATCCGCTTGTTTCAAGACAATATTAATAATAGTTTTTCTCAGTTCTAAAGCCGCTTGAATTTCTACCTGTTTCCAGGGTAAAGATTTTAACCGCACGGTTTCTTTCCACTGTTCAAAGGACTTGCGAGGGGAGAGAAAAACCTGATCTTCTATGTGATGGGTTTGAAAAGCTTGAGCAGGATTTCCTCCCCAATTTACGGTTTGGATGACTTCAGGACGGAACCAAATCACATAATTTTTATGAGAAATAGAAATAGCTAATAATCCACTTCCTCTGTCTTTAAATCCTTGGGCATCAGCATAGAGTTTAGGTAAGGAATCCGTATAAAAGACTTCTTTTTGATTCTGTTTTTGTAACCATTGTACTAGGAAAATTAAATCGGCTTCTGGGGGAGTTTTTCCGATTAGGGTAAATTGACCCCCAAAGTAAATTGCCGCCCCTTGAGCGCTGGTTAAATCTAACAGATTGGGTTGATGTTGGGTGAGTCCATCAATAAAGTTTTCTTCCTGGGACATGGCATCAATTAAAGCCGATTGAATTTGATTTAATTGAATCCGATAATCATAATCTTCTGTGTCTTCCCGTTCGGAAAGTTCAGAAAAAATGACTCGTCCTAAAAATTCACAAGCCTTGCGGAGTTCATAGGAAATATATTTAGGGGCCAGATGATGACAAGCAATTAATCCCCAAAGTTTTCCCTCTTTTATTAAGGAAATGGTTAGGGAAGAACCCACTCCCATATTGTGTAAATATTGCAGATGACAAGGCGAAGCACTCCTAAGAATTGAGCAAGTTAAATCCGTGGGTTGATGACTAATCGGATTAATTTCAGGAAAGAGTTTAATGGGTTCGGCTGCTGCATCGGGAATTAAGCGAATCCAATTAGAACTAAACATTTCTCTGGCGGGTTTGGGAATATCTGATGCGGGGTAATGTAGCCCTAAATAGGGTTCCATTTCCTGCCGTTTTTCTTCCGCAATAACTTCCCCATGTCCTTCGGGATTAAACTTATATAACATCACTCGATCAAATCCCGTAATTTTCTGGACTTCTTGGACAATTATTTGACAAAAATCTAGCAATTTTGAGGAGGATTCGAGTTGATTAATTGAGACTTTAGCTAAATGATAAAAACTCAGAAAGGGAATATTTTGTTGGGAGGTTGCGGGTTCTAACTCTAAAATTAAATACCCTGAACTATTACGATGAAATACTCCATCAAATATGACATAATCATCGCCTTTAATTTTGAACCAAATTTTAGTCGGATTGATAAAATCGAGGTTATCTTGTTTTAATCCCATATCAATTCGTTGCATTTGGAAGGGGTCTAATAAATCTTCTAAATATTGGCTGAGAATTGTTTCGGTAGAAATTCCCAATATTGATTCAATATTATGGCTGACTTGTAAAATTTTGAGACGGGGTTCTTCTAAAACCAATAAAATACCATGGGGTTGAATTTGGCTTAGGATATGAATGGGTTGCTCATCCAAAATTTTTAAGCCAGAAGGATTATCCTCTGCCTTGATATCTACCATAATGATTCTCCTATGTTATATTGATCAAAAAAATGATCAAAGGGTAGAATTTTGTTCTAATTATTATCCTATCTCATCCATTCTCTAGCCAAAGTCTATCTAAATGCTGAGTTTGGACTTGGGGCTGGTTAGGACAATTTTCCTGGGCACTTCAGGCATCTTCTCTTTCAGTATAGCATTTTACCCATTGGTCAAAAATGCTGAGAAGACGATTTATTGCCACTCTTTTTCTATAATTCTTTAGGTTTGTTTAAAAAAATATACAGACTAATGCAGCCCATGGGAGCTAAGAGTAATTTTGCTGCATTAGGTTTAAATATCGTTACATATTAATTAACAGAAATGAATCAAATCATGGTACAATTAGGGCATTATTGATTTAAAATTAACTGCATTAATCCTGGGAATAATCGATAGGTTTCCGTTGCTAATACGGCTGGCCCCACCACCACTTCTGATTGTTTTTTCTCCACCGCATTCCAAATCGCTTGAGCAATATCTTCCGGTTGACTTACCCAAGTCGAAGCTAAAGCGGAGTCCAAACGTTGACGCAGTTGTTCAATTTCTAACTCATCTTCGCCGCGAAATTGGGCTCTTTCAAGGAAATTACTATTAATAATACCCGGATGGACAGCACAGACATGAATATCTTTTTTTTCCAGTTCTAATCGCAAGGATTCGGTCAGTCCAGTCACCGCATATTTACTCGCACAATAAGCAGCCATTTGGGGAAGGGGCATTTTTCCGCCAAAGGAACCGACATTGACAATTGTTCCGTGTTTCTGTTTTAAAAAATGGGGTAATAATGTATGAATCATATTCACATAACCAAAGAAGTTTGTATTCATTAATTCATGCCAATCTTCTAGGGTGGTATGTTCAGTAGATGCCGTTAAACAAATTCCGGCATTATTTACTAAAACATCGATAGTTTCATAATAATCTAAGGATTGATTTACTAAATATTGAACCTGTTCAATATTAGTAACATCCGTGGGAATAGCCAAGCTAGAAACGCCTAAAGATAAAACTTCATTTGCCAGGGCTTCTAAACGTTCCGGTTCCCGGGCAGCTAAAATTACATTATAGCCTTTTTTAGCAAATAATAAAGCCGTTGCTTTACCGGTTCCTTGGGAAGCACCTGTAATCAAAACTGTTGATGTCATATATAAAAATTAAGGTAATTGGTAATGGGTAATGGGTAATGGGTAATGGGTAATGGGTAATGGGTAATTACGAATTACAAATGGGGAATAAACTGATAACTGGTACGGGCGGGTTCTTTTGAATTTTTGTTAATTACTTAAATCTTGATGAACCCGCCCCTACAAATGATGACTGATGACTGATTTTATCTTCTGTTATTACATTTGCGTCGCTGACTTTCTATAGTATAGTCTCGCGGAACACTGTTTAAATCCATTCCGGGTCGAAAAATTGTGGCAGCATCCCAGAGTTTGGCCCCCGTTAAGTTGGCTCCAGAAAAATTAGTTCTTTCATCAATAATTGCGCCACTCAAGTCAGTTTTACTTAAATCTGCGCCACTTAAATCGGCCCCACTTAAGTTAGCATCAACAAAATTAGCAAAGGAAAAATTAGTTTTTCTCATGGTGCTATTGGAGAGGTTTGCACAAGTAAAAAACGCGCCTCGAAAGTTCGCATCATTAAAATTTGCATTGCTCAAATTAGCTTGTCTGAGTTGAGCATTTGCTCGGCTTTGATTACTTAAATCCGCGCCCTGTAAATTACATCCTTGACAGGAACGAGCATCCCCTCTTAAAAAAACATCCGGGTCGGTTGTATTGAATTGAGCCATTGTTGGGGCTACAAAAACAATGGGTGTAAATACCGCCAAAACTGCCCAGTATTTATATTTTTTCATGGTTAATTATCATTAGTTTTATAGCTTAATTGATAACATATAAAATTAATTTTGTCAATTCCGAGTTTAAACTTAATTATTAGGTAAAGCAGGCGGATCAATTTTAAACCATTTCTGATAAATTTTTCTATAAACTCCCGCCTTAATCACTTTAACTAGAGCTTGATTAATCTTTACTAAATTTTTTGATTGTTTGGGCGTAGCAATTCCATAATATTCTTCAGTTAACACAGGTTGGAACACTTTAATTTTAGTGAGATTATCTGAATTAATTAAATATAATATAACGGGTTTATCATTAATTACTGCATCTACATTACCGTTGGATAATGCCTCTAAAGCTAAGGCGGTGGAATTAAAATAACTAATTTTAGCCCCGGTAACTTTTTTGGCTTCATTCGCGCCAGTGGTTCCAATTTTAACTCCTATTTTTTTATTCCTTAAACTCTCTAAATTATTGATTTCTTGATTGTCTTTTTGGATAGCAACTGCTAATCCCGTTTTAAAATAGGGATAGGAAAACGAGATGATTTTTTGACGTTCAGGGGTGATCGTCATCGCACTAATAGCCGCCCCGACGGTTTGCTTCTCGATGGCGGGAATAATTCGATCAAAAGGTAGAATTTGAAACCGAATCTCTAAACCCGCTTCTTGACCAATTGCTTTGATTAAATCGATATCAAATCCCTTTAATTCCCCCGTATTTTCTTGAAATTGAAAAGGTGGAAAAGCGGGTTCAGTGGCTACTTTAAGAATATTAGAAGTTTTATAATCCGATATCGATATGGAATGACAAGCTACAATTAACCCTAGACTAATTAAAATTAGGCTAAATTGACGAAATAATTGACCGGGAGTTAAGTTAATCATTAGTTAATCATTAATTTTTATTTTTCAGATGTTTGATCATGAAATTGGGTTTAAAACCTCGTCCTAGAAGTTTGTTAGATCATAATTTATCTAATGAGATTGGGGGTCTAAAGCATCCCTTAAACCATCCCCTACCGCGTTGATACTCAACACCGTTAAAAAAATAGCTAACCCTGGAAATAAGGCTAAATAGGGGGCGGTTTCTAAATAGTTTTGAGCATCATAAAGCATTCTTCCCCAGGTGGGAACATCGGGGGGAAATCCTAATCCTAAAAAACTCAAAGTCGATTCTGTAATAATCGCAGTTCCCACGGCTAAAGTTGCTGCTACAATTACTGGACTCAAAACATTAGGAAGAATATGCACCCAAATTAATCGCTGAGAAGACGCACCAATGGCTTTAGCTGCGGTGACAAAATCCTGTTCGCGTGTGGTTAGAAAACTCCCCCGAACTAATCGCGCCACCGACATCCAATTTAACCCGCCAACTACTAGAATAATTAATAGGAAAATACCGACTTCTGGCCCGACAATTTGCTTGATAGATTCTCTAAATAAGTAGATTACTAATAATAATACAGGTAATTGGGGAAGGGAAATAAATAAATCCGTTAATCCCATTAGCAAACTATCAATAATTCCACCATAAAATCCGGCGATCGCCCCAACTAATGTTCCTAATAAAATGGCGATCGCCATGGCTGCGACCCCAACGGTTAAAGAAACTCGTCCTCCTATTAATAAACGGGCTAATTGATCCTGTCCTAAATCATTAGTTCCAAAAAGATGTTTTCCCGTGGGTGGCGACAGGGAATTAATAAAATCAATTTCTGTCGGAGAAATACCATAAATCCAAGGGCCAATCATGACAGCTAAAATCATTAATCCTAAAACTATTAATCCTAAAAGAGCGATTTTATCCCGTTTAAATTGTCGCCAAGCGGTCTGTATTAGGGATCGGGGTTGGCGAGTTTTAGGAGTTGTTTCTGAAGGTTTAATTACAGTCATAGTTAATCATTAATATTGAACTCTAGGATCTAACAATCCATATAAAATATCGGCAAATAGGTTGAAAATTACTACTAAAATAGCATAAACCATCGTAATTCCCATAATAACCGGGGTATCACTGCGAAAAATTGAATCAATTAATAAAGCTCCAATCCCAGGAATTCTAAATACCTGTTCGGTAACTAATGATCCCGCAAATAAACCGGGAATTTGTAATGCAATTAAGGTAACGACCGGAATTAAGGCATTTCTTAAAATATGACCATTAATGACATTCAATTTTGGTAAACCTTTAGCATAAGCGGTGCGAACATAATTTTGATTCAACTGTTCTAAAAAAGAAGACCGAATAAACCGCATTAAAATTGCAGCTTGATAGAATCCTAACACACAAATAGGCATAATTGATTGTTGGATTTGTTGCCAAAATGTTTGCAAGTTTGTTACTTCTAAGGTACTATTATAAATAAAAGGAAGCCATTTGAGTTGAACACTGAAAATGATAATAAACAGTAACCCGGTAAAAAAAGTGGGTAAGGAAAACCCAATAAAAGAAACCGTTGTGATGATTTGATCTAAAACCGAATAGCGTTTTAAGGCGGAAATAATCCCAAAGGGAAAGGCAATTAAAACCGCTAAACCATAGGCCGCCCCCATAATCCAAAGGGTGGTGGGTAAACGTTGGAAAATTAAATCTAAAACCGGGCTACGACTGGTAAAAGAATAGCCTAAATCTCCTTGTAAAAATGCCCAAATCCATTTTAAATAGCGGATGGGAATGGGTTGGTCTAAACCGAGCGATCGCTTAATATTTTCCCTAACTTCAGGTGTAATAGAAGGATTATTAGCAAATTCCCCTATGGGATTACCAGGGGCTAAAGCTAGGATTAAAAATACGACCATACTAATAGCTATTAGGGTGGGAATGGAGGTTATAATCCGGTTGATTAGGTATCGGGTCATGTTTAGTAATAATAAAATAAAAGATAGCCCTGAAGGGCTTACTACGGGGCTTACTACGGGGCTTACTACGGGGTTTTCTTCCAATCTTTGATGTTCCAGACGGTTAAATCCCAGGGGGTTAAGTTTACGCCTGTTAATTTCTGATTGACTCCTTGTACTTCCGCCCGATGAATTAAGGGAATCACAATATAATTATTCACTAACATATCATTCATTTTAATCCAGATTTGTTTTTGTTTTTCGGGGTTAATTTCAGTGGTCGCTTGTTTCCAAAGTGCATCATATTCTGGCTGACAATAGCGAGAATAATTGTCCCCAGTCCAGTTATTCGCTTTTTGTGGAATTTGATCACAGGTATAGGTTTTTAAATAGGCGGTGGGATCGGGATTCGTATTTCCGGTACTAAATAATTGTAAATCTGCCACAAATCGTTCTGTAGTATCGGGATTAGCAGGATCACCGGAAAAATAGACACTCGGATCAATACTTTTGAGTTCTACTTTCATGCCTAATTGTTCTAAGGATTGTTTAATCACTTCTTGGGTTTTTTGGCGTAAAGGATTAACGGAAGTTTGAAAGATTAAGTTCATTTCTACCCCATTTTTATCTCGAATCCCATTATTATTGGTATCTTTCCATCCCGCTTCCTCTAATAGTTGAGTTGCTTTTTCTAAATTAAATTGATAGGTGGTATTGGGGGAAACAACTTGAGGAGGATTCACTACAAAATTAGCTGTGGGTTTCCCTAAAATTCCATAGAGTTGATTGGCAATAATATCTCGATTGATTGCTAAACTTAAAGCTTGACGAACTTTAGGATCGCTAAAGAAAGGATGGGGGAATTTCAAACTAGAGCGTTCTCCATCCGGTGTGGTTTTATTCGGATCGGTTTGATTAATCAAAATCCGTTCCATTAATGCCCCAAAATTAGAAATAACCCTACCTTTTCCCGTCGCTTCTAAGGGTTTTAAAACATTAGATTCTACCTGAAGATTATAGGCATAATCCGCATCTTCCGTCTGCAAAACTGCTCTGGCTGCGGAGGCTGCATCCCCTCCCCCTTTGAGTTCCAGCCGTTCAAATCCTAACTTTTTAGCTTCTCGAAAATTGGGGTTAGCTTCATAGACAACTACGTCCCCGGGTTTGAATTCTACGACTCGATAGGGGCCAGTTCCTACGGGGTTTAAATTACCCGGTGCTTGTCGAGAATTTTCTCCATTATAATCTTGAAAAATATGACGGGGTAAGATCATTCCTTCGGTTCCCACAAACACCGAATACCATCCGGGGGTTACGGATTTAAAGTTGATTTTTAGGGTGTGATCATCAATTTTTTCAATATTTTTAATAATTTCATACGTCCCAAATGTGGTAGTTCCTACGGTGGGATTACTAATAAATTGATAGGTAAAAATTACATCATCGGCGGTAAAGGGTTTTCCATCTGACCATTGAATATCTTTTTTTAGTTTCCAAGTCACGGATTTACC
The DNA here is from genome assembly GCA_036703685.1 of Candidatus Obscuribacterales bacterium. GTDB lineage: Bacteria > Cyanobacteriota > Cyanobacteriia > Cyanobacteriales > Microcoleaceae > Planktothrix. Next base: position 4,611 of record DATNRE010000143.1, on the reverse strand, counting down.
ATCTTTAGCAATTCCTCCATTTTCTAAGGTCGGAATTTCTGCGGCTAAGAAAGGAACTAATTCTAATTGATTATTAAAACTGGCTAAGGGTTCTAAAGTAATGCGGCTGGCTTCGGAATCTTTGAATCCAGTTGATAAATGGGGATTCAAAATAGTTGGCGCTTGCCAATATAATAATTTTAGGGTTTTTTCTGCGGGTTGCTGATTAGAATTAGTGGGATTTGTTGAAGTAGAATTTTGGGAAGACCCACAGGAAGTTAGGGTAAAACTAATCAGAGAAATCAACAGAGAAAATTTATAAAAATTCATAGAAATTGTAGAAAAGGGCGATCGCATTCCGTAGTGAGGCATTTATGCCTCCATTCCCGAATTTCGTTAATTCTATTACCGTAGTGAGGCATTTATGCCTCTATTACTCAATTTCGTTAATTTTATTACAAAATTTTACAGAAACCCCGCTTATACTTGACAAAAGCATAATATTTTGCATCGTGAGGACTATCAATATGGGTCTTATCCACCAAGTTGAAGTTCGCAGACTCAACTCGATCCGCTCTGGGATGGTTGAATTTTTCACCCCCCAAACCAGCAATGAAACAATGACGGTACAGGTCGAGGCAGGGGCGGTAGAGAAGTTATTTGTCCATCATTTTCAAACCGATCAATTGTTGGTCGTCCGGGGTCAATTTGTCCTGGTGATTTTACAAAATCGTCAATATCGTTATATTCCTTTGAGTGATCGGGTTCCAACCGTGGTTAAAATTCCCCCAGGGGTTCCTCACGGTGCAGTGAATCTAAGTACAGAAGACTGTTTAATGGTGAATGCGGTATTGCGCCATGGGCAGCCCCATGAACGGGATTATCGGCCTTTAAAACCGCCTTTTCCTTATAATTTAGTCGCGGTCAAACAAGCTTTAGAAAGTTTAGATTATCCCCTAACTGCTTAATTTTAAAATCATCTTATATTAATATAGGATACAAAATTGCTGTATCCTATATTGATAGTAGCGATCGCAATTTTTGAAAACCTTGGCACTCTTAAAAATTAAAGTTAAACCCAATTCTAAACAACAGGCTTTCCATGAAGAACCCGACGGAAGTTTGACCGTCCACCTGAAATCGCCCCCAGTCGAAGGAAAAGCCAATCAAGAATTAATTAAATTTTTAGCCCAACACTTAGGAGTCCCTAAATCTCAGATTATCATTAAATCGGGGTTATCCTCCCGGCATAAATTTGTAGAAGTTCCTGACCCTAATTCCTAGTATAATAGGGGAGTAGGCATGATTAATTTCAGTGTTTTTGCCAATGGATGCGTTTCAACCCACCCCTCCAGATTGGACGACCGATGCAATTCACGCTTCTGAGTTTTGCTGTCCTCAATGTTCCGCGAGTAGTTTAGAAGCCCAACAGGTTTGGATTAACCGTCGTTCTCCCGTTTATAGTGAAAATAACCGTCGCAAATGGCAAGAGTTTTATACCTGTCAATGTGGCTGTGTTTGGTGGGCTTGGAGTAGCGATCGCCCCCCATCTAATTTGCTTCCTCAACCCGAAGATTCTGATATTTTTTGATCCTTCCATGCCCAAGTTAAAGGGGGCTTTAGTTTAAGATCACTTTAGTATAATGGTAGGGTGGGTAATGCCCAGCTATTAATTATTAGGGAGACGATGCCAGCAAAAGATATTTACCATGATGCAGTTAAAAATGCTTTAATTAAGGATGGTTGGACGATTACAGCCGATCCTTATTATATCATTTACAGAAAGCTAAGACTTGTCGCTGATCTAGGTGCTGAACGTCCATTATCAGCACAAAGAGGTGATAAAAAAATCGTGATAGAAGTTAAAAGTTTTATCAGTCCATCATTTATTTATGATTTAGAAAGGGCTGTAGGTCAGTATATTATCTATCGTAATTTCCTCAAAAAAACTGCACCTGATCACGAGATTTATTTGGCTCTAAGTCAGCGAGTTTATCAAGCTAATTTTGATGAAACCATTCAAATTGTTGTTGATGAAAATCAACTTAAATTAATTATTGTTAACACGGATAAGGAGGTTATTACTCAATGGATAAGTTAGAGCATTATCGATTTTTAATTAAAAAGATTTTAACAGAATATCATCAACTTTTTGCTGCTGCTTCTACTCCCAATGTTGAAATGCTTTTAGCCTTTGATGATCAAAGAGATCAATATTTATGGTTTCAAGTCGGTTGGACAACAGAGGAAAGAATTAAGGGGATTTCTGTTCATATCCGTATTAAAAATGAGAAAATTTATATTGAGGAAGATTGGACAGAGGCAGGAATTGCAACTGAATTATTAACTGAGGGTGTACCAAAAGAGGATATTGTTTTGGCATTTCATGATCCAGAAAGTCGTAAATTTACTGAATTTGCGATCGCTTAATTATATATGTTCAGGTACTAACTTCAACTCTGCAAAAAGTATTGTTAAATTGAATATTAGTGACTTATAGCGCTACGCATTACAGTTAGGACATTTCTAAATCCTGAAACCCTTTCACTTCTTACTGTTCCCTGTTCCCTGTTCCCTTGCGCGTAGCGCTATATATTATGGCAATGGCACAATTAAAATTTGGCAACAAACTTAGAGAAAAAATAACACTCCTAAAAGTAGTAAGCCAGACCGGGCTTCATTCCCCAGAATGAGTCACAAAACCTAACACTAATAACAAGAGATTAAATTTATGAGTATTAGGTTTTGGGGATTAAGCCCGGTCGGGCTTACTACAGATGCCCCGGTCTGCTATCCTTAAACTGATGTTAAAACGTCGTCAAATTATTGGGAATCGAGAGGAATTCTCCAAGTCCCATCGATTGTAAACGGTATTATCCATTTAGGTTAGACTATGGATTTTTCGACTCTTGCAGCCCAGTTGAATGCTGGGGTTATTTGGCCAGAGGGGATTGTAATTATCACCCTCTTGGTGGTGTTGGTGGGTGATTTAATTGTCGGGCGCAGTCGGTCTTCTGTGTGGACACCCTATGCGGCGATCGGTGGTTTACTGATTTCTGTGGGAGTATTGTACACTCAATGGGACAGTAGGAATACCATCGCTTTCCTAGGCAGTTTCAATGGCGATGACCTGAGCATCGTGTTTCGGGGCATTATTGCCGTGTGTTCAGCCGTCACTATTTTAATGTCGATTCGCTACATTGAACAGACGGGAACCGCCTTAGCGGAATTTATCGCTATTCTATTAACCGCAACTTTAGGAGCGATGTTCCTCTCCGGGGCGAATGAATTAGTCACCATTTTTGTGGCTTTGGAAACCTTAAGTATTTCCTCTTATTTATTAACAGGATATACCAAACGTGACCCCCGTTCTAATGAAGCTGCGTTGAAATATTTATTAATTGGAGCCGCCAGTTCCGCCGTATTTCTTTATGGTTTATCCCTATTATATGGACTCTCGGGCGGTCAAACCAATTTAACTGAAATTGCCAAGATTTTAGCCCAATCTAAAGGCGAATCTCTAGGGGTGATTATCGCCTTAGTGTTCGTAATTGCCGGAATTTCTTTTAAAATCTCTGCGGTTCCCTTTCACCAATGGACACCGGATGTTTATGAAGGTTCACCGACTCCAGTAGTAGCATTTTTATCCGTCGGTTCCAAAGCCGCAGGATTTGCCCTAGCCATTCGTTTACTAATTAACGCCTTTCCCTCCGTTGCCGATGAATGGAGGCTTGTATTCACCGCCCTAGCCATCCTGAGTATGATCTTAGGAAACGTGGTAGCCTTGGCGCAAACGGGCATGAAACGGATGTTAGCCTATTCTTCCATTGCCCAAGCGGGATTTGTGATGATTGGGTTAATTGCCGGAACCGAGGCGGGATATTCCAGCATGGTATTCTACCTGTTGATTTATCTATTTATGAACTTGGGTGGCTTCATTTGTGTGATTCTATTCTCCCTGAGAACTGGAACCGATCAAATTAGTGAATATAGCGGATTGTATCAAAAAGATCCCCTATTAACCCTGTGTTTAAGTATTTGTCTATTATCCCTCGGTGGTATTCCCCCCCTAGCTGGATTTTTTGGCAAAATTTATCTATTTTGGGCGGGTTGGCAAGCGGGTTTATATGGCTTAGTTCTCTTGGGTTTAGTCACCAGTGTGATCTCGATTTATTATTATATTCGAGTCGTGAAAATGATGGTGGTCAAAGAACCTCAAGAAATGTCCGATGTAGTGAAAAACTATCCCGCAGTTCAGTGGAATTTACCCGGAATGCGTCCCCTACAAGTGGGTTTGGTGTTAACTTTGGTAGCAACATCTTTAGCGGGTATTTTATCAAATCCGTTATTTACTTTATCCACCCAAGCTGTTACCCACAGCACCATGTTTGACAATGTATTGGTGAAGACCAAAACCGTTGCTCATCTGAAAAAATCTCCCTTAATTGCCCAGAGAGATTAGATCCTCCTAAATTCTCCCCGAAATGCCCCTTACAGGGGGAGCAGGGGGAGCAGGGGGAGCAGGGGGGCAGGCAGGGCTGTTTCAAAGTCGGGTGAAAAAGAGTAAAGAAAGAGCGATCGCCACCTGATAGAATGGAAAGCGATCGCCATTTTTTCTAAAAAAAGATGCTA
>DATNRE010000142.1:0-5408 GCA_036703685.1 Candidatus Obscuribacterales bacterium | reverse complement strand
ATCGGGGTTCATTGCCAAACACATAGAACAGCCCGCCTCGCGCCATTCAAACCCCGCCGCTTCAAAGATTTTATCGAGTCCTTCGGCTTCGGCTGCCACCTTCACCCGTTCCGAACCAGGAACCACAAAGGCTTTCACCCCATTCGCCACCTTCCGACCCTGGGCAAATTTTGCGGCTTCGCGCAGGTCACTGAGGCGGCCATTGGTGCAACTGCCAATAAAACAGACGTCCACTTTTGTCCCTTGAATGGGGGTTCCGGGGGCAAATTCCATATATTGATAGGCTTCTTTGGCCACTTCCCGATCGCTTTCCGTAATCTGTTCTAAAGTCGGAATCAACTCATTAACGGCCATTCCTTGTCCGGGGGTAATTCCCCAAGTGACGGTGGGCGCAATCTCAGCCGCATCAAATTTGACGACATCATCATAAACCGCATCCGTACTACTACGGATACTATTCCACCAAGTAACAGCCTTTTCCCAGTCTTCTCCCTTGGGGGCAAAATCCCGACCCTGTAAATAGTCGTAAGTCACCTGATCGGGGTTAACATAGCCGCATCGGGCGCCCCCTTCAATGGACATATTACAGATCGTCATCCGTTCTTCCATCGACATCGCCTCAATGGTGCTTCCGGCGAATTCGTAGGCATAGCCCACGCCACCTTTCACCCCCAATGTCCGAATAATATGCAGCACCACGTCTTTTGCGTACACCCCCGGTTGTAGTTCCCCATTCACCTCGATCCGGCGCACCTTCAGTTTCCCTAACGCCAGGGTTTGAGACGCCAGCACGTCCCGCACTTGAGATGTGCCGATTCCAAAAGCGATCGCCCCAAATGCCCCATGGGTGGAGGTGTGGGAGTCGCCACAGGCAATGGTCATCCCCGGTTGGGTTAACCCCTGTTCCGGTGCGATGACGTGAACAATCCCTTGATTTCCCGATCCGATATTATAAAAACGGATATTGTGTGTTTTGCAGCTTTCTTCCAAGGACTGCATCATTTCTTCGGCTAATACATCCGTGAAAGGACGGGCTTGGTTCTCCGTCGGAACAATATGATCCACTGTGGCGACGGTGCGTTCGGGGTAGAGCACGGTTAGCTGGCGATCGCGCAACATGGCAAACGCCGGGGACTGGTGACTTCATGGATCAGGTGCAAACCAATGAAAAGTTGAGTCTGTCCTGATGGCAGAGTGCCAACGGTATGCAACTCCCATACTTGATCAAATAGTGTTCTTTCGCTCATAGAATCAGATCAATAATTGCGTTTGTAACGCTCTCTATACTGGTATTTATTTTAGCGGTTAATGGATCTGCGGTGTTAATTGTTAGCAATAACTTAATCTCTAGGGAGTTATAATAAATATTGAAACCGGATCAAATCATATCTAACTCTATCCTAATTTTATGATAAATTTGTGGCAATATTTATCTAGTTGTTCAAGTATTATACCCAGGAAAAGAAAACGAAAGACGAGATAAACAAGCGAATTTAAAACGCTATTCTATTTTTACCAGAATTTCGCTGTGGAGTTGAATTATTTTTTAATTAATTTTCTAATTAATTTTCTAATTAATTAACTCTGATTCACTTTTAACCAACTGAAAATATCTCTCAAAGTTAGAGTTAAATTAGAGATGAATTGAGGAACGGGAATTACAGAATCCAGTTCATCTAAAAACATCGGTTGTTGTCCTGAAGGATAAACAAAAACAGATTTTTCCTCGGGAACAATTAACCATCCCATTTGACAACCGGAATTCAAACAATGTAAAATGTTACTGGTAACTTTAATTGTGCTTTGTTCGGGGGATAAAATTTCAATTGTCCAGTCAGGATGAGCATTAAAACTATTAGCAATATCTCCATCATGATCAAGCGGAATTCTATCCCAGACAAAAACCGCCACATCAGGAACAATAGAACGACCCCCAAAGGTACATCTTAACTCAGGTAAAGCTAAAGCGATCGCTTGTTCTTCAGCCATATTATTAATAACAGTAACAAGTTCTCCCTGAATTGCGCTATGTTTTCCTCCTGACATCGGTTTCTGGATAATTTGACCATTAATATATTCGTTTGCGGGTTTGGTTTCGGGTAAATTTAGAAATTCTTCTAAACTCAACGTTTTGTTAAGAATTTGTACCATTATTAATTCCCTTATTCAGATTTTAACCTGTTTGATTCAATTATAACCCTATAGGGACAAGGCGCGCCTCGCCCCTACGAGATATTGGGATATTATTAACAATACCACTAAGCAATATTGCGATGTAGTGAAATAACTTTAGCAATCTTTTTAATATTCACCACGTCTGAGAAATATCGCTTACAGAATCGTATTGAATTTCGCTATTAGTAGCAACTAACTGTTTCGCACTGTCAAACGATAATATAAACTAAATCATTATGTCTTCCCTATTTGCCGAATGCAAACAGAAAGCTCTGCTTCCAATTTAAAAACAGCAGGCTGAGTCTGCAATATAGCATTGCTAGGTAGAACATAGCAACGAGATTAACAGAACTTTTAGGCTGCTTTTCTATTGACTTCAACACGAATATCCATACCTGCTTTAGCTATCATTATTACTAATTTATCAATACTAAATCTTTCGATATCGCCGTTCATTAAATCACTAATACGAGGTTGGGTTTCGCCAAAAAATACAGCAGCTTGCTTTTGAGTCCATCCTTTTGTCTGAATGAAATGTTTAATTGTTAACATGAGATCAGCGCGAATTTTGAGATTGAGAGCTTCTTCAGGCGCGAAGCCTAAATCTTCAAATATATTAGTGCGACCTTGAATAATTTCGGGAACTTGATTCTGGCTCATTTGTCCATTCCTTCTTTATGAAACTGTCGGTATTGCAACATTTGTTGATAACGCTTTTGTCCAATTTCTATATCTGTTTTTGAGGTTTTTTGAGTCTTCTTTTGGAAGGCATGGAGTACATAAATAGCTTCCTCAAACCGGGCAACATAGAAGATGCGATAAGCATCATCAACTCGAATACGGATTTCTTCAACTCCTAAACCAACAATAGACATTGGTTTAAAGTCAGAAGGTGTCTGTCCACTCTGAATAGCACGAAGCTGAAAACCAGCTTTACGACGGGCTGACTCTGGAAAATTTGATAAATCTTCTAGGGATGATCCTATCCAGCGAATGGGTTTATCAGTCATATCTTAGTATATACCTTATTTGGCATATATGAGATTATATGACGGTGCGATCGCTTGTTCTTCACCCCTATTATTAATAACAGTACAAAGTTCTCCCTGAATTGCGCTATGTTTTCCTCCTGACATCGGTTTCTGGAGAATTTGACCATTAATATATTCGTTTGCGGGTTTTGTTTCGGGTAAATTGAGAAAGTCTTCTAAACTCAATATTTTATTAAGAATTTGTACCATTATTAATTCCCTTATTCAGATTTTAACCTGTCTGTTTCAATCATAACCCTGTAGGGGCGAGGCGTGCCTCACCCTTACGAGATCTATTGCCAAAAACGTCGAGAAAACCAAGCAAATTCAGCAGAACATTTAATTGCTTCCTCAATACTCCGTAATTTAAACCGTCTTCCTGTTCGAGGGTCAATCAAATTTTCACGACTTTCAAATAATCTTAAGGTTAAATAGACGTCCCTTAAAGCATAACGGATTACAGAAGCTTGCGCTCCTTTTATCCAGTTTTGTCGAACTGAACAATCAGGATATGTTAATTCACATTTACCCAAACCAAAATTAGCACGACTGACTGAATCTAAACTATATCCAGCTTTCAAGTGATGTTTAAGAGCTTCATTATAAATAGGAATCATTCCTAAAGCTAGTCTAATTTCCTGTAAAATATCGTAAGCTGTTCTAATTTTCAGACCTCGTTTACACATCATTTCATCATCGCTGCCTTCAGTCAAGGAATTAAAACCAATGGCAGAGGATTCCTGAAATACTGGTGCAATATTACTGATATCTCCTCCTGAAAAAGGAATTAATCGAAATTTCCATTGTTTTGACCGAGGATCACTGTTAACTGCTTCTGGAAGTAGGCTTCCATATATGAGTTGTTGCTTAGTTTCCTCTCTAATATTATCAGGTAAACCAATCCACCAACACTTTTCATCTGGTTCAAAGGCAGAAATCATCGCCAAGTTATTATCCTGGTTGGGGCTGAACATTAACTCGGAATCAAAAATTAATTTTTTCATCTTTTATTTCCTAAATCTACAACTTAAATATTAGGGGATAAAAAAGATTCTGTGGGCATTTAGAAATCAATATAAAATCAGTTTCTAGTCAATTAGAACTCAAAGTAAATCAAAAGTAAATTAGAAGTAAATTTGCTATTTATCTGGGTTTATGATAAAGTAATACAATGAATTAGCGCAGCCTCCGTAGTCCCAAGTTAACTCAAGCTAAAAGCAGCATTCCCACAAAACAGGAATACCTAGGCCATTTTACTATTTATAAATTATTGAAAGATGAGATCTGACTCGGATAAGAGGAAAAACGCCCACCAAAAGACACTATCCCGTGAACTGTATCAGCAGTTATGTGAGGCATTTGACGAAACGTATAAACCAGGTAAACGGCGTAATCTTAAAGAATTTAGAAATCATTGGGTTAAAAGACTACCAGATATCCTACAACCTGATCCTCGACCCCAGACAGTTGCTGGTTTTGTGAAAACGTATAAATCTAGTCGTGAGTGCTGGTTAATTGACGGGTTTTGCCGGTTGTTACTAAATTGTTCAATTGATGAAATTGATGAAAGCTCTAAAAACAAGGAAAAATCACCAATTATTGAAACCAATGTCAATCCACAAATATTTGAGCCAGTTATTCAACCTGCTTCTGAGTTTATTAATAATCCCTTTCAACGTTTAAACGGACGTATTGAAGAAGATAAACTATTTTTCGGCAGAACCCAGGAAATCAGAAGAATATTTGAAACTCTCAATAGTGGTAGCAGTGTTGCAATTATAGGAGAAAGACAAATCGGCAAATCTTCGCTATTAATAGAAATTAGCCGACAAGCTCAAACCCAATTGTTACAACGCCGTGAACCGATTTATCTTAATTTACAAGATATTCATGATGATGACGACTTTTATCAATTCTTGTGTGACTCTGTAGGAATTGATTTTTGTAAAGGTTATCGTCTCTCTCGAAATTTACAAAATCATCGATTGTTATTAATTCTTGATGAATTGGAAAAAATGACCTGGGATGGTTTTACCAATAATATTCGGGGACAATTGCGAGGGTTAGCAGAAGGAATGAATGCACCCTTACGCTTGATTGTTGCAGCTTGCACCTCTTTAGATCGACTATTTCCCGATAGTCAAGATATTGGGACGACTTCTCTCTTTACAGGAATTTGTATTGAGTACAAGTTAAACCCAT
>DATNRE010000141.1:0-8270 GCA_036703685.1 Candidatus Obscuribacterales bacterium | reverse complement strand
TCATAATTCATTTTGATCCAGTACGCCACAGAACCTCCTCAGACCTGTGAATCCTTCCGGGGACTCAACTCGCTTGTAAATCGGATTAACAGACCAGAGGACAATGATCGCTTACCCATTATCAATCATTATAGAATAATGATTGATTAGATAGGATCAAAATCTCCCCTGAAATTAGAAATTTATGCCCCTGCTCTTTCTTTCTGACTGAATTAACAATTTTAGGATAATTCAGCCTAAGAATTAAACAGGGAATTGGAACACCACTCGCTAGGGTCTAATCGTCCATGGGTAGGGTACTGTCGTTTAAGTTGGGGTAATTTCTAATGAATGGGTTGCTGCGGCCACAAATCCTTGAAATAGCGGGTGAGGACTATTGGGTCGGGATTGAAATTCGGGGTGAAATTGGGTAGCCACGAAAAAAGGATGGTTTGATAATTCAATGATTTCTACTAAACGGCCATCGGGAGAGGTTCCACTAATTAGATATCCAGATTCTAAGAATAATGTCCGGTAAGCATTATTAAATTCATAACGATGACGATGGCGCTCATAAACAACTTCCTGTTGATAGAGTTTAAAGGCTAAAGTATCTGGTTGTAAACGGCAGGGATATAACCCTAAACGCATGGTTCCTCCCAAGTCTACGACATCCTGTTGTTCGGGTAATAAATGAATCACAGGATTAGGGGTTTGGGGATCAAATTCAGCACTATGCGCCCGCTCTAATTTAGCAAGATGACGTGCCCATTCAATCACAGAACATTGCATTCCTAAACATAAACCCAGGAAGGGGATTTTGTGTTCTCGGGCATATTGAATTGCCATGATTTTACCATCGGTTCCTCGCTGTCCAAATCCGCCGGGAACCACAATCCCTTGCACATTTTTGAGATAGTTTTCTGGATTATTCCCTTCAATATCTTCGGAGTTAATCCACTCTAAATGTAATTCTGCTCCTTCCTGTACGGCCGCATGACGCAGGGATTCTACCACGGATAAATAGGCGTCAGTTAACTGAATATATTTTCCTACAATCGCAATTTTAATTTGAGGATGGGGGAGGAGACATTTTGTATTTGAATCCCGATGATAAAGCCGATCTACTAAGGTTTGCCATGCGGTTAAATTGGGTGGTCGTTGTTCTAATTGTAACAGTTTTAAACTTTGTTCGGCGAGTCCTTCTTTCTCTAAAAGTAAGGGGACTTCATAAATACTATCGGCATCGGGGGAAGTAATCACACAATCAGCTTCTACATCACAAAAACCCGCAATTTTTTCTTTAATTCCGATGGGGATTTGGCGATCGCAACGACAAACTAAAATATCGGGTTGAATCCCAATAGATCTTAATTCTTTAACGGAATGTTGGGTGGGTTTGGTTTTCATTTCTCCCGCCGCCCCAATCCAAGGAATTAAAGTAACGTGTAAATAAATAACATTTTTTCGACCCACATCCTTCCTAAATTGACGAATGGCTTCTAAAAAAGGTAGGGATTCAATATCACCAACGGTTCCGCCTACTTCGGTAATTACCACATCAGGATTCGTATTTTTTGCTACTCGATGAATCCGTTCTTTACATTCATTGGTAATATGAGGAATGACTTGAACCGTGCCTCCTTGATAGTCTCCCCGACGTTCTTTATTAATTACTGCTTGATAAATTGCCCCGGCCGTGACACTATTAAGGCGAGACATGGAGGTATCGGTGAACCGTTCATAATGTCCCAAGTCCAAGTCCGTCTCCGCCCCATCTTCGGTCACAAAAACTTCCCCATGTTGAAACGGACTCATAGTTCCTGGGTCAACATTAATATAGGGATCAAGTTTAAGGATGGATACGGAATAGTTCCGCGACTTGAGCAGACGTCCTAAACTCGCGGCGACAATTCCTTTACCAATACTCGATACCACCCCACCGGTGATAAAAACAAACTTAGTCATAAAAAATTACCTGCGCGTCTCCAATGCTCTATCAATTGTCCCATAAAACCTGACATAAACTCATATTTATTACCAAAAGTAGTAAGCCCTTCAGGGCTTCTTAATTCTTGATCTATAAACCCATAATTAATCATAAATTCTCCGATAATTCTAACTCCAAATTAATAAAAATTGAAACCAAAAGCCCGAATAATGAGAAAATAGGAAAATCGGGATCACCCTGATCACAGCAAAATACACTCATTCACGATTTTATGAGGAAAAAGATCAAATGTTAAAACGAATTTTAGTAATGGCTTTAGTCTGTTGTAGCCTTAGCTTAACCGGTTGTATATCGGTTGGCATGGGATTAAATAGCTTTGTGGATACCGCCGATGGCTATGAATTTATCTATCCCAATGGATGGACACAGGTGAGTGTCTCGAATGGCCCCGATACGGTACTACACGATATGATTGAACAAAGTGAAAATGTCAGTGTGGTGATTAATCCGGTTTCTAATCCGAATCAAACCCTCGCAGAAATTGGTACTCCCACTGAGGTAGGATATACATTGAGTAAAAAAGCGATCGCTCCAGAAGGTTCAGGGCGTACCGCCGAATTAATTAGTGCAGAATCTTTTGAGAAAGGATCAAACCTTTATTATTGGTTAGAATACGCGGTACAACTGCCGAATGAACAAAAACGGCATGATTTTGCTAGTGTTACTATTAGTCGCGGAAACCTATTTACATTAAATGTTTCCACTACTGAAAAACGCTGGCAAAAAGCTCAACAACTCTTAAAACAAGTGGTGCAATCTTTTAAAGTTTATTAATTTAGTTTCATGAATCAGCCCAATCGAATCACATTTATTTTAGCTTCTGCTTCCCCGGCGCGTAAACGGTTATTAGAAACTATTGGGATTGAGCCGATTGTTCTCAAAAGTGATTTTGATGAATCTCAAATCGAAGATTCTAACCCGGTAGAATTAGTCCAAAAACTTGCCCAATGTAAAGCAGAAGTGATCAGCAAAAGATTAATGAATCAACCTAAAAATGAGGGGGAAATTCTATTGGTTTTGGGGTGTGATTCGGTTTTGGCTGTTCAGGGTGAAATTTATGGCAAACCTGCTAATATTGAGGAAGCGATCGCCCGTTGGCAAACCATGCGAGGTCAAGTCGGGCAACTCTACACGGGTCACGCTTTAATTAATATTTCTACCGATCAAATATTAGTGAATTCTCAAACTACCAATGTCTATTTTTCTGATATTTCCGATAGCGAAATTAAGGATTATGTTGCTACGGGAGAACCCTTAAACTGTGCCGGATGTTTTGCAATTGAAGGGAAGGGGGGTTTGTTTATTGAAAAGTTAGAAGGATGTCATACCAATGTTATAGGATTAAGTTTACCTTTATTAAGAAAAATGATCCAAGAATTGGGATATAATATTACTAATTTCTGGTAGCAAGGCGCCTACCCTACGGTTAAGTTAAGAGGCAGGAGAGAGGAAAGAGTAAATATTCTAGGAAAAACAGTTTCCAAATAAATTGATAAAATCCGGTAATTGATTGTTTGTCGCTTAAATCTACCCGGAAACTTCCCCACCATAATACTGTTAATAAGACTAAATGACTGAATCCTAAAAATAGGGGATTAACGGAAGATATTAATAGAAAACTTCCCAAAATCATGCCTAAATAACAAATAGTCAATATCCATCGAGATATATTAAATACGGTAACGGTTCCTAATTTTATGGTTAAGGTGTTAATCTGAAATTGGCGATCGCCTTCTAAATCGGGAATATCTTTAAAAATTGCGATCGCCACAGTAAACACTAAAACAAATAACGTTAACGCCCAAACCGCAGGGGTAATTATCGGAATTGATGATATTGATTTTCCCGATAAAATCCAACTCAGGTGTAAATACAATCCTAAATTAACAATAATTCCCCTAACCGTAAAAATACAAAATGCCGCCCAAAAGGGAAACCGTTTTAACCGAATAGGAGGTAAGGAGTAAGCTGTCCCCAATAGCAAACTAATAGTTACCATCCCCAATAAATAATAGCCTTGAAATGCTGCAATAGATAAAGCTGAAATTCCGGCTATTCCGACAATAATTTGAGCTTTAAACGGGGAATATTCCCCCGATGCTAAGGGTAAACCAGGTTTATTAATCCGATCAATTTCAATATCTTCCAGTTGATTTAATCCGACAATATAAATATTTCCACTAATACAAGCTAACCAACTCCAAAATAAAGCCAGAAAACTGAAATTAAACCCAGGGAATTGCTTAAACTGACTCATGGCAATTAAATACATCCCCAACACACTTAAAGTTGTACCAATAATGGTATGGGGACGGGAAAAATTCCAAAAAGAGTACAACCCAGGAAATCTTTTTTCAATCAAATTAGGAGAAGAAATTACCATAGATACAGAAGAAGTTTTAGTCATATTAAAGCAGGGAACAGGGAACGGGGAATAGGGAACAGGAAATGCCGGATATGGGACACCAGAATACAAAATTCCACCGTCTAGGTTTCATTTCAAAGTGTTAGATATCCTCAATCCTATCCTAATTTTTGGCTAATTTATTCCCCCTAATTCCATTAATATTATTCCGGTGATTCTAAGCGCCAACCGGGTTTAATTACTTGACGTTCCCGAGCAATCACTAAACTATCATCGGGGACATCATCCGTAATAGTAGAACCCGCCGCCACGGTAACATCATTTCCCAGGGTTAGAGGAGCAACTAAAACACTATTTGATCCGGTTTTAGTCCGATCTCCAATGGTTGTTCGATGTTTTTTCACCCCATCATAATTAGCTGTAATTGTTCCCGCCCCAATATTGACATTGTTGCCTAATTGTGCATCTCCCAAATAGGATAAATGGGCAACATTAGTCTTATTTCCAACTTGAGTATTTTTCAATTCCACAAAATTCCCAACCCGACATTGTTCACCGACTTTTGTATGACCTCTTAAATGAGCATAGGGCCCAATACGGGTTTTATCAGCAACAACACTATCAGAAACGACGGAAAACTGCACCGTGGCATTTTTTCCAATCTGACTATTTTCAATCAAACATCCGGGGCCAATCCGACTTCCGGTTTGAATAATTGTGTTTCCCCGGAGGTGGGTTTGGGGTTCAATAAT
Organism: Candidatus Obscuribacterales bacterium; assembly: GCA_036703685.1. Lineage (GTDB taxonomy): Bacteria > Cyanobacteriota > Cyanobacteriia > Cyanobacteriales > Microcoleaceae > Planktothrix. Next base: position 3,163 of record DATNRE010000141.1, on the reverse strand, counting down.
GACATCGGGTTCCAATCCAACCGTATCATCAATGGTGACACTATCGGGGTCAATAATAGTGACTCCGGCTGCCATCCAATTAGTTTTAACCCAATCTTGTAAAACCTTATAGGAATTAGCCAGATCTTTGCGACTATTAATCCCTAAAATTTCTCGGTAATCATCTACATCCACTGCCATCACTTTATCCAGATGATGCACCGTATCAGTGAGATAATATTCCTGTTGATCATTTTCAGCTTTTAGGTCGGGTAAAATTTTCGCTAACTGCGGCCAATTAAAACAATAAACCCCGGCATTAATTCGATGATTTTGCCTTTGAGCATCGGTACAATCTCGATGTTCAACAATTTGATTCACTAAATTTTGACTATCACAAAATACTCGACCATATCCCGTAGGATTAGGGAAATGGGCTGCTAATAAAGTCGCCCCGTTTCCATTTTCTTTGTGGATTTTAATTAACTGTTCTAAGGTGTCAGGACGTAATAAGGGAACATCCCCATTTAAAACCAGTAAATCCCCAGTAAAGTCCTTTAAATGGGGGAGTAATTGTTGAATGGCATGACCTGTTCCTAATTGTTCGGTTTGTTCAACAAATTCTAAAGTCGGTTGTTCCTGGGTTTGTTGCAGACTGGCGCGAACTAAATCAGCCCCATAGCCCACAATCACTAATCTACGGGAGGGTTGCAACCGGACACAACTCTCTAAAACCCTTTGAACTAAAGTGCGTCCCCCCAATTCATGTAGAACCTTGGGAAGATCAGATTTCATGCGAGTTCCGCGTCCCGCCGCTAAAATTGCTACCGCTACCATTTACTGCCTGGGTGTCAATTGTAAGTAACAGACACGATAATCGCATCCTCAACCATCTTTTCACAATATGGACTCACTGCGCCATCGTTTCTTCCAATGGGACGTGGGTTCCAGGGCGCAGGTATCTTGTTCAGCTTGACGACGCAGAATAATCATCTCCGCCGTATCGGATAAATTGGGATCTCGATAGGGGACAGCGGCACGGGTTTGCAGATGTTCTAGTTCTTTGGGAGATAGGGGGAGTAAACTACTGGGGTCGAAACTGGCTAGGGTTCCGGGTGTGCGTCGCCCCACTGGAGGAGTAGAAGCAATATGTAGTCCCGCTTGGATTAAGGCAGTTCTGGCCGTCGCTGAACAGGAATAGGTCGCCAGATGTCCCTGGGGTTTGAGACATTGGGCCACTCGGGTTAAAAATTCTACTGTCCACAGTTGGGGACAATGGGCGGGAGAAAAGGGGTCAAGAAAAATTGCATCGGCTTTAAATCCAGAATTGTAGACCGTTGAAATAGTATTTCTAGCGTCATCAATGATTAAATTAGCGTTGAATAATTCTGTTTTCAGAGAATGATTTTGGGCAAGTTCTTTTAATATTTCTTGAATATAATTAGGATAGGCACTGAGGAGATTATATTCTAAGGTTACTTGGGGAACACGTTGATCAAATTCTAAGCCAATCCATTCAATTTTACAATGGGGGTTCACTTCCCAAATCGCAGTTAACGCTGCCGCTGTGTTATAACCTAAGCCATAACAAATATCCAGTAAAAATAGGGGAGAGGTTGCGGCTTTTTTTCTTAATTGTAAAGGTTCAACAAATTTGCGTTCTGCTTCTTGTTTCGCGCCGAAATGACTATGAAATAATTCTCCAAATTCCGGGGAGAAAAGAGTAAACGAACCATCGGCAGTTAATTGAGGGGTTAATTCTTGATTGTGTACCATTTTTCCTCTTTTTCGCTAACCCACGGAGGTGACTGTCATAGTAGGACTTAGGCACCAAACCGGGTTTCTGAACGAGAAATCACCGATTTGATCCGCAAAATCAGGGATAGACACCCGGTTTCTTTGGTCTTGTGCGTAAGTCCTGACTTGTATAGCAGGGAACACGGCAACAAGCGGACAAAGACCTCACCATAAAGTTCAATGGATTAGCTTTTGTCCTAACTGCTCGAGCTACTTTTATATCAGGGCGAACGATGGGGATCGAACCCACGAATGGAGGAATCACAATCCTCTGCCTTAACCACTTGGCTACGCTCGCCGTACATCTTTTAATCTAACACAGGATCAAAAAAATGACTAGGGGTTTGAGCAAAAAAAATAAAATTTGCTGATCATCAGGTATCCGAAAGCCTAATCAGGATATTTCCCGCTCGGACAAAACCTCCAATAAGGCATAACGAGCAACCCCAAAACAAGTTCTAGCCTGTTCAATTTCGGATAATTCAGACCAACTGGTTGTCGGTATGATAGCCGGGTTCGATTTTCCGGCGTCCATTTCTGACCCTCGCATCGCATAAGCAAAAGGACGGGCCAAAACCTGCAAATCTTCTTCTGACCATTGGGGTAATAGTTCTTGAACACAATGGACTAATTGATCAGCCAGGGACAAACCTTGCAAAGACAACTGTTCCGTCATCCGGGTAGCCACCCTTACCAAACGATTTAACAACTCATCAGGGATTTGTGGTGAAAACCGTTCTAATAAAGATGTTTGCAAACGGGTGGATGACCAAACCTGATTGATTTGACCCATAAACCGTTCAGATCTGTCCGCCAATTCCGCCTCCGTAAACACCATCCCCAAAGCATCCTCAGCATCTCGCTCTAAAAAATAGGCTTCAGCTTCAACTGTATAAGGATTCCACGGATACAACAGATCCTTGGGAAATAGACAATGGAGCAAATCCCATTCCGCTTGAGTTTCTGGGTTATCAGCATCGTTAATCATAATAGGAGCCTTTAGAGAAATTTAGGATATATCAGATTTTAGACCACTAACCAACCGCGGCTAATCATTTTCAGAGCCTCTATCCTATATATAGTTGGTTCACATGATCGTTACTTCCCCTAGCTACAGTAACACCTATAAAAATTCCGTAAGCCATCAAACACCAGTCAAAAACTCAACCAGGAATTTATCTGGGACTAATCCCGAGGCAGAGAAAGCAGAAAGCCGATGAAATAGAGGATTGGAGGGGGTCAAAAATTTTTTTCCCAAAAGGGTTGACATCTTGGGGAAAGACTGATAGATTTATAAAAGTGTCGAAAAACAAAGACACGCCGAACCTGGACAACTAAAGAGTTTGAAAGCCAAGTTAAAACATTCTTTATCTCGTTATTAAAGAAT
>DATNRE010000140.1:0-3595 GCA_036703685.1 Candidatus Obscuribacterales bacterium | reverse complement strand
AATCCGCAGGAGTTGCCACACCAAATAAAGCAAAGGTCAGGCGTTTATAGGCGGGATTAATTGCCCGTTGATTATAGCAGGAACGAATCAGGGCAAAAAAGTCATCCGTGGGAAAGTCTAAACTCAGAATACTATCAATTTCATCAATAAAAATACAGAGATTCTGTTCAGGAAATTGCTGGAATAATAAAACTTCTAAAAATTCACTTAATTTTTGTAATAAAGAAATTCCTTCTTGTTGCTGCCACCACACTTTAAAATTAAGTTGATCAAAACATTTAAATCCCCGTAATAAATCCATCACTATTCCTTTATACCATTGTAAAGGAGTAGTATCTTGGCTACCAATTAGGGTCATATCTATTACTGTACAAGCATATCCTTCCGCTTCGAGTTGATGTTTGGTTCTCACCATTAAGGAAGATTTTCCCATTTGTCGGGAATTAAAAACATAGCAAAATTGTCCCGCTTTTAGGGCATGATAAAGGTGTTGATCACTACTTCTGATCACATAGGTAGGATCATGGTCTTCTAAACTACCACCAACTTTGTATAAGGTCATAGAAATAGGGAATAGGGAATAGGGAATAGGGACTAGGGAATAGGGACTAGGGAATAGGGAATAGGGAATAGGGAATGGGGAATAGGGAATAGGGAATAGGGAATGGGTAATGGGTAATGGGTAATAGGGAAAAATTATAGGTCGTCAAGCCCGATCCGGTATGATAGATTAACTCCATTTTAGGATTTAAAATGAAAGCACAAGCCTATGATCGGATTAAAACATTAGTGGACATTCCCGCAGACTTTGGAAAATCCCTAATTCCCAAAGGCACAATTGGAACCGTAATCGAATGTTATGAACGTCCTAAAGAGGGATATGCGGTTGACCTGACCATTCTGAGTGAAACCGGAGAATCGGGTTTTGAATATGAGAATGTAATTCTGTATCCTGATCAGTTTTCTGTCGTCAATGATACCCCGGAAATGGGGAATTTTATTTCGGTTTTTGGTGATATTAGTTATGAAGTTCCCCAGGTGGTTCAGGAACAATCAAACTCCTCAGAAACCCCAGTAGAACAACCCAATCAGGAGGAGCATCAAACTTAAATCACCCCCAGTTAAAATTTTAGCTAAAACTGTTTCACAATTATGCTATATTTCTCTACAGAGTGTTTCAAACTATTCATTCTGTAGGGAAATTCCAACTTTTATTAAACTTATGAAACGGATATTAAAATACGGTTTTATTCTATTTTTTATCGGGATGATTTTAGCGATCGCCCCTCCAAGTTTAGGAATATTTAATCCTGGGTTTGACCTGAGAATTATCCATAGTAATGATCATCACGCCCACCTCGAACCCGTTACCGTCCAAGACAAAGAACTAGGAGGCATTGTCCGACGTAAAACCCTAATTGATCGTTTAAAAACCCAAAATTCCCGAGAAACCATCCTCCTAGATGCCGGAGATATTTTTCAAGGCACTTTATATTTTAATCAATATTTAGGTCAAGCGGATGTACCCTTTTATAACCAGATGAATTATCAAGCTGTGACCCTGGGAAATCATGAATTTGACCGAGGACAAACCGTTTTAGCTGATTTTATTAAAAAAGCTAAGTTTCCCTTGCTTTCAGCTAATCTGGAAATCGCGCCTAATTCTCCCTTATCCGGGTTAGTAAAACCCTGGGTCATTCTATCAGTTAAAGGAAAAAAAATCGGGGTATTTGGCTTAACTACAGAAGCCACAACTCACCTCTCAAGTCCCGGGGAAGGAGTGAGTTTTACCGATACTATTCAATCGGCAAAAAAAGCGGTTTCTGAGTTAAAAAAACAAGGAGTTAATAAAATTATTGGGTTAACTCATATTGGCTTACAATCGGATTTAGAACTGGCTAAAACCGTCAATGATATTGATATTATTATCGGCGGACATAGCCACACGCCATTAGGTTCCATGCCCAATGCAACACAACCCTATCCCCTAGTAGAAACTACCCCTAAAGGTCAAAAAGTTCTAGTAGTGACCTCTTGGGAATGGGGCAAATATTTAGGGGATTTACAAGTTAAATTTAATCGCCAAGGTGAAGTAACTTCTTGGACAGGAACACCCCATCCTATTGATGATCAAATTCAGCCCGATGCCAACTTTGCCAAACAGTTAGAAAAATTTTCTGCTTCCCTAGAAGTCCTCCGTCAAACTATTATTGGAAAAACCCTCACCCCCTTAGAAGGAAGTCGGGATTTAGTGAGAACTCAAGAAACTAACTTAGGGAACCTAATTACCGATGCCATGTTAAATAAATTAAGACCCGATGGCGCTCAAATTGCCCTGTTAAATGCTGGCGGAATTCGGTCTAGTATTCCCACCGGAAATATTAGTGTGAGTCAAGTTATTGAAGTTATGCCCTTTGGAAATACAATTACTCGCTTAGATTTAACTGGAGAACAACTCAAACAAACCTTAGAACATGGTGTCAGTCAAGTGGAATTAGGAGAGGGAAGATTTCCCCAAGTCTCAGGATTAAGGTTTATTTATGACCCCAAAGCTCCGGCAGGTTCGCGGGTTATTTCCGTTACCCTAATTGATCAATCAGGACAGGAAAAACCCCTAGATTTAACCGCTACCTATCGAGTGGTTGCCAATAATTTTATGTCCCTGGGGGGAGATGGTTATGAAGTGATGAAATCAGGAAAAAATCAAGTTGATACGGGATTTTTATTATCAGATGTGGTGGTCGATTATATTAAACAACAAGCGGAGATTAATCTGAAATCAGGCGATCGCATTATAGCCCAATAATCGAGGCTTGAGCCACGAACCCTAATATCCATCCCTTTTTCCGGTGGCCCCTGGCCTAATGACAAGTTTCGCGTTAGGCTCTATGTTAATAAATTGCAACAATTGCTAATTTTGACGAGGAACCCTCGGTTGCATGGGGGCGTCACCAACAGAATGCTTGAGTTAGGCCCTGTGTGCCGGATGACTGAGGCATCCTTTGGAAACTGGAAATAATTTTTCTGTCTAGGAAACAACTACAACATGACTGCAACAACTGTCCGTATTAACTACGAAATCAAAGACCCCTCCCTCGCGCCGAAAGGTAAACAACGGATTGAATGGGCCGGCCGTGAAATGCCCGTGCTCCGCCTGATTCAAGAACGTTTTGCCAAAGAAAAACCCTTTGCTGGCTTGCGTTTGGCCGCCTGTTGCCACGTGACCACCGAAACCGCCCATTTAGCCATCGCCCTGAAATTGGGTGGCGCCGATGCGGTGTTAATTGCCAGTAACCCTCTGTCTACCCAGGATGATGTTGCAGCGAGTTTAGTTGTTGACTACGGAATTCCGGTTTATGCGATTAAAGGGGAAGACGCCGAAACCTATACTCGCCACGTTCAAATCGCCTTAGATCATCGTCCCAATATTATTATTGATGATGGTAGCGATGTGGTGGCTACCTTAATTCAAGAACGCCAACACCAAATTCCCGACTTAATTGGGACAACCGAAGAAACCACCACCGGAATTGTGCGCTTGAAGGCAATGTTGAGAGATGGGGTGTTAACCTTCCCCGCCATGAATGTTAACGAC
>DATNRE010000139.1:0-13600 GCA_036703685.1 Candidatus Obscuribacterales bacterium | reverse complement strand
TCCATGGCTTTGTCTTTTTGTCCCAAAATCCGCGCTTTCTCCGCTTCTACTAAGTCGTATTTGTGTTGATAATTCATCGGCCCATTCATCGCCCAATCCTGCATTTTTTTCTGATTAATTATCACCTGTTCTAAGAATTTTTTTTGTTGGCTTTGAGAAACTTCTGGATATTGACCTAGGAGAGCCAAAGAATAATAGAAATTCAGTTCCGCCATGGTCATTAAACCGGTGACGCCCGCTTCATATTTTTCGGCTAAACTGGCATTTATTATCGATTCTTGGTAATCTTTAAACAAATAACAGCGAATGGTTTTGAATAAATAAGCTGAAAAAATAAAGGTCGCTTGATTAGCGGCAATTAATTTTTGTAAAATTTCTGCTTCGTTTAATATTTCGCCCTTAATCTGATAGGATTCTGGCGGAGCATTGAGTAATTTTAAAACCATGACTATCCCGACTTTGATATAAGCACTGTGCATTTCTTGTTTAACTTTTAGCATTAACTCCAGATGCTGCACCTGCTTCTGATAAACCCACTCTAGGGGTTCACCCGCAAAAAATACATGGTCACAATAGTAAAACGCATTGTAGCCAGCCCAGTCAATATTTCCGGTTTCTAGGCCGCTTTGAATTCCCTCGAGCAACGGGTTAAAAGTTGCCTGAATGTGTTCTTTCCAGTGTCTGATATGGGCATTAAATATGGTGGTAATTTGAGCTTTGTGGGAGCGAGCATCAAATTGATCGAGTAGCTTGACCGCCAGTTGTCCAAATTGATATCCCGAATCAATCCCGGCGGAGGAACCACACAAAATCATGGCATAAAACCCATAGCCCAGGGAGGCCAGTGGCGAATTGCCATATTCAATCGAAAGGGCCATCATCGTATAGGGCACCTGGGGAAACATCGCCGGAGCCCCGAAATAAACCGGAGGGGCAATCATCATTAACAGGCGCATGGCGGCCAGCTCCTCGAGTGCCGTCATTTCCGGTAAATGGGCTAGGTCTTCGGGGTTCATCTGACCGGGGGGTTCTTTGGAAAGGGATATCCCCAACATTTCTATGGCTTCCAGACCCGCTTCTAAAGCAGGTTGCATCTGGTTTTGAGCAATATAAAACTGTACTTGTAGTTCATAAACTTTGACTCGACCGAGGACAGTTTTAGCGTGTTTTAATACCACTTCTGATAGGAGTTTTGCCTGCTCAAAGTTGATGTTTAAAAATTCCGCCGCCATCGCTTCTATATACAGATCAAAGGTTAAATCATAGTGGGTTTCCCAGGAATCTGAAGCGAGAATTCCTATGCCTAGATTCAAATATTTGACGGCCGACTCGTAGGCCGTGGCTGCTTTAGCTTTCTGTCCAGCGATGAGATTCAGTTGAGCTAATTGATATTTTTCGGTTTGAGTGGTCAGTAATTCAATTCCGTAATTAAGTTGATTGACTAAAGCAAAAATATTTTCTTTTTGTTCTTCCGGTGTGGTTGAGTGCAGAAGCAGTTGACCGATTTTTAGGTGAGTCTGTTTTTTTTGCTCATCGGGAATTAGAGAATAGGCGGCTTGCTGCACGCGGTCATGTAAAAATTTATAGTCTACTTTGACATCAGTTAAGGTGATATCTGGGGATTCTTCTTGATTAAATACCAGGGGAATTTTGTACTCATTGCCCAGGGGTAAAATTAACCCCGCTTGCAGGGCTGACCACAAATGTGCGGCCGTCAGTAAGCAGGATTTCTCGTTAACAATTGCCAGGACATCTAAATTAAAAGTGTTGCCAATACAAGCCGCTAATTTTAGGACTTTTTGAGTTTCCGGGGACAGTTTGCGAATATTTCTGGCAATCAGTTCCACCACATTATAATCAGTGATGCCAATGGCTTGAATGTGTTCGATATTCCACTGCCACTGACCTGAATACAAGTCATAAACCAGTAAATCTTCTTGGTAAAGGGTTTTGATCAGTTGAGTTAAGAAAAAGGGATTTCCTTGGGTTTTATTGAATAGGAGAGAGGCAAAATTTTGCGTTTTTGCCGATAAAGATTCGGGTTTGATCGCTTCATTATTTAAGGTATCGTCGATTAATTCTGTCACATGAACCAGTTGCAGGGGGCTGAGGACAATATTATTGACCGTTGCACCCGCCTGTTGAATTTTATCCAGGGTTTGAATGGTTGGATGGGTGGGAAAAACTTCATTATCTCGATAGGCTCCAATAATTAATAAATATTGGCTGTCGCTATCGGTGATCAGGAGTTCAATTAATTTCAAGGACGCCGAATCTGCCCATTGTAAGTCATCGAGAAAGACTACTAGGGGGTGTTCAACGGTGGTAAATATACCAATAAATTGTTTAAAGACTCGACTAAAACGGTTTTGAGATTCAGTCGGCCCGAGTTGCTGTACGGGGGGCTGTTTGCCGATAATTAATTCAACTTCGGGAATTACATCAATAATAATTTGCCCGTTTATTCCTAAAACGTCTAGGAGTTTTTGTTTCCAAATCCGAATTTCTACTTCACTTTCGGTGAGTAATTGTTGAATTAAGGATTGGAAGGCTTGAATTAGGGAAGCATAGGGAATATTACGTTTGAATTGGTCAAATTTTCCGGCAATAAAATAACCCCGTTGCCGGACAATGGGTTTGTGAACTTCATTGACTAAAACGGTTTTACCAATCCCGGAATAGACGGAAACTAGCATTAATTCAGTGGTACCACTGGCAACACGATCAAAGGTTTTTAGCAGGATTGTGACTTCACGATCGCGACCATAGAGCTTTTGCGGTATGTTTAATTGACCAGCTTTATCCGCACTTCCGGCTACAAAGTTGGAAATCGATCCGCTCGCCTTCAGATTCATTAAACAGGTTTCTAAATCAAATTTGAGTCCCTGGGCACTTTGATAGCGATCTTCAGCATTTTTGGCTAATAATTTCATCACGATCGCTGAAATTTGTGGCGGGATTTCAGGATTAAGATCATGGGGAGGAATGGGGTTTTTAGCAATATGGCTGTGTACTAATTCCAGGGGATCGGTGTGATTAAAAGGCAACTCTCCGGTCAGCATTTCATAGAAGGTAATGCCTAGGGAATAAAAGTCAGTGCGGTAGTCAATGGAGCGATTCATTCTGCCCGTTTGTTCGGGGGACATATAGGCGAGAGTGCCTTCAAGTAAGTCTGGATGGGATAGGGCTGTATTTTCTTGTCCTAGGCGCGAAGCGATACTAAAATCAATCAGTTGAACTTTTTCGGTGGTGGGGTTAATAATAATATTTTGGGGCTTGATATCTTTATGAATAATGTTATGTTGATGCAGTTCTGCTAAGGCACAGACCAGTTGCAGGGCTAAAGAAAGAAATTGCAGGAGCGGGATTTTTTTACCTTTGATCCAATGATCCAGAGACTCCGCCCCGGAATCTTCTAGGATGAGTGCTAAACCATTTTTATGGGTTTCTAAATTAATCGCTTTAATAATATTTTCTGCATTCAAACTGTGCAGTATTTGATATTCGTGGCGGAGGTGGGTAATATCAGAAAGGGTGGGATATTCAGCTTTTAAGGTTTTGATAATCACGCTGGAAACTTCCGACTCCTTGCAAGCGCGATAAACGGAAGTTCTGACACCGCTATGAAGGGTTTCAACGAATTGATAACCAGCTAAGTCCATAGTCATTGTTATTCTAATGAGTGCGGGGGAATTGAGCTTAATGTCCAGGCAAGTTTTAAAACTTAATATTTTGGGGAACTGCTGCTGATGTATTTAGAATACACTCAAAACCAGAAATAATATCAAGTTCTATTGATATTCTCACCGTCTGAAGCAAACCCTGGGTGAAAACCGGGCTAACCTTCAATTCTAACTTTAACTATGACATTTACTCAACTATAGCAATCCTAAATAGGTTGTAACATTTGTCCCGGTTTTTGCTAATCTAATCTCAAATACAAAATCGATCATTCAATGCGTGTTATCTCTTTTCGTCCTTTGCAGGGGTTTCGAGTTCCTTCGGTGTCAAAGGCTATGACCTTTTGCGGATTAGTCCTGACCCTTTTATTTTTATTGATTGCGGTATTATCGCCGTTATTTTTAAGTTGGGGATGGATACAAAGTCCTACGGAATTTCTCTCTAACCCCATCCATCAACCTCCCTCTCCTCAATATTGGTTGGGAACTAGTCGTTTAGGATATGATGTCTTGGCTCGAACATTATTTGGGACGCAAGTAGCTTGGCAAGTCGTGTTATTAGCAACGATTTTAAGTGTGGGAATTGGTGTGCCTTTGGGAATGGTTAGTGGATATTTAGGGGGGAAAATAGATCGGGTTTTATTGTTTTTAATGGATACAATTTATACGTTACCCGGATTATTACTTTCAATTACTTTAGCGTTTGTCGTCGGAAAAGGAGTTTTGAATGCGGCGATCGCCCTGAGTGTCGCCTATATTCCGCAATATTACCGCGTGGTTCGCAATCATACAACTTCGGTTAAAACGGAGTTATTTATTGAAGCTGCTCAAGCTTTGGGAGCCAGTACCAGTCGAATTTTAACCCGTTATTTGTTTTTAAATGTGATCCAAAGTGTTCCCGTCTTATTTACATTGAATGCGGCGGATGCGATTTTAACTTTAGGGGGATTAGGATTTTTAGGATTAGGTTTACCCGATGAAATTCCCGAATGGGGACATGATTTAAGAATTGCCCTAGAAGCATTACCCACCGGAATTTGGTGGACAACCCTATTTCCGGGTCTCGCATTAACCATCATGGTCGTTGGTTTATCTCTCCTAGGAGAAGGATTAAACGATTTTCTTAATCCCCGTCTTCGCAATCAACGTTAACCCGAAAAAAGTTAACAAAAAATAGCTGTCCGACTTCAGGGGGGACAGAATTATGAATTAGGTATTTTTACTTCTTTTTATAAAGTTTCTATCCTAAGCTCCGTTGATACCCAGGGTATCAAGCCTCAACTGTTTCCTCCGAATCTTCTGTATCTAAATTATCGGGATCAACATAATAACAAACAGTATCGTCAACACAGATCAACGCCCAACCTGACTCATCAATATTTTTGAGCTTATAGGCTCCTTGTTTCACAAAAAAGCCTTTGTGGTTACGGGTTTCGGCTTTGACAAAAACTTGGCTATCCATAGTGATCCCATCTCCTTATTAATTATGAAAATTTTTTTTGAACTGTTGATTTTGATTGTTAGTAACTGAAGTTTTCAAATATTATCACTATTTTTTGTCTTTGTTCGTTAACTTATGTAATTTTTTGTTTCGATTTCTTAATGGTTTTTTTTAGATTATAGATTTTTAGTCATTTTTAACCGTTTTTAGTAGATTTACGGCAATTTTAAATATTTACTCAACCGTTCAATGATTGTGAATTTTTACCTAATTATGCAAGGAGAAGCGCAAAATTAGGTAAAAGTTCCCTAACCTTCAAATAACCATTGTTTGACTCGGGCTAAGGATTTCCAGTCGGGTTTACGGGTTAATCCATCTTCAAAATTCTTGGCTATTTCCTGTTGCCAATCTGTATCCACCAGTACCAACTGACTGACCAATTCAATATGGGAACGTACCCCGGTTTTTCCTAACTCCAACATTGCCGTCGCTAGATTAACTCGGGCTTGGGGATCATGGGGATTGAGTTTAACGGCTGATTTAGCCGCGTTATAGGCTAATTTAGGTTTATCTGCTAATAGATATAACCAGGCTAAACTTGTCCAAGCATTACTATTTTTGGGAGCTTGATCGCAAATATCTTTAAAAACTGGAATCAATGTTTCCGGGTCTTCCCCCGCCTGATACCGTTCAAAACCTTCCTTGAATAATTCTTCTGGAGTTGTCATGATTTGTTGTGGATTTAAAATACAGCCCTAGGTAAAATGGGCGATTGAGTCCCCAATTTATACCTAGGGTGAAGTGCCAACCTTTGATAATAACACAACTTTAATCTATAGGGGGAATTCAGGGATTCCCCCTGGGATAATTCCCTTTACCCAGAATGGGTATTAGGTGTTAAAGGACTTTCCACAGCCACAGGTTTGAGTGGCTTGAGGATTGGTAAATTGAAACCCACCACCAATCAGAGCATCGTTATAATCAAGGACTAAGCCGTAAATGTAGAGTAGGCTTTTGCGATCGCAAACCACCTTAAACCCCTCATAATCAAAGACTTCATCATCCTCTCTAATCGTGCTAGGGTCAGCAAAATCCATTAAATAGGACATTCCAGAACAACCGCCCTGGCGGACTCCGACCCGCAGACAGAGATCTTTTCCTTGCTTAGACCGGAGAAATTGAACTTGTTGGATGGCTGCTTCAGTCATCTGAACGCCTTGGGTTGGAGCTTGAGTCGTTTGTGTCATGGGTTAGCCTTACTCGGTGTGGTAATGTTTTAAACCAATCAAAAAATCATAGTTTTTTGATTGAGCCTCTCTATTCCTAATAGTTTATCGCACAGAATCATTAACGGGTAACGGATTTGGGCGGGACTGAAGTGGGGGTTTTCGCTCCACCTGAGTTGATCGATGGGTCGGGAATCGAGTTAAGGCTGCCCGAAACCCAGATCAAAGGTTAAACTTTGGATATACCCAACTGCTATAGCGCTACGCATTGAAGTTAGGACACTTCTAAATCCTGAAACTCATTCACTGCTTACTGTTCCCTGTTCCCTGTTCCCTAGTGCGTAGCGCTATATAAGCTGGTTTCCACCCTTCCATCGGTATTTCTATGAATTTCCTAGAAAGTATAAAAATGTCAACGACAACGCTATTAGCTAATAAAATGCGAAGTAGCTTAACCATGTTAGGAATTATTATTGGCAATGCTTCCGTAATTGCGATGATTGGGATTGGAGAAGGAGCGCAGAAATTTGTCAATGGTCAAGTGAATTCCTTGGGGCCCAATGTTTTATTTGTGATGCCAGGAAGCCCAGAATCTCAACGGCGTCCGGTATTTCCCCCACAAACTTTGGTCTTAGAAGATGCCAAGGCGATCGCCGAACAAGTCCCTTCTGTTCAACAGGTTGCTCCCTCTTTAAATGGCAGTGAATTAATTACCTATCGCAGTAATAATGCCTCATCTTCGATCGTCGGAACAACACCGGAATATTTATCAGTACGAAATTTTGATATGGCTAAAGGTCGATTTATTACGGACTTAGACCTAAAACGAAATGAACAAGTTGTGGCGTTAGGGTCAGAATTAGCAGAACAATTATTTAAAAGTGAAGATCCGATTGGAAAATCAGTTCGACTGCGAAATCTGAGTTTACAAGTGGTGGGAGTCATGCAGCCTAAAGGCTCGAGTTTTGGCAGTAATGAAGATATGAATGCCTTTGTTCCTCTGACGACAATGGCTAATCGAATTGTGGGAAATCGATCGCCCTATGGAACCCAAGTTACTTTTATTTCTATTAGCATTGATAGTCAGGACAATATGAGAGCCGCCCAATTTCAAATTGAAAATTTATTGCGGTTACGTCATAAAATCACCAGTGAAGATGATTTTACCGTCCGCAACCAAAAAGATTTAATGAATATTTTGGGTAGTATTACCGGAGCTTTAACCCTTTTATTAGCAGCAACCGCCGCCATTTCATTGTTAGTGGGTGGGATTGGGATTATGAATATTATGCTGGTTTCTGTCACCGAAAGAACCCAAGAAATCGGACTCAGAAAAGCGCTCGGAGCCACCCAATCCGATATTTTAATTCAGTTTATAATTGAATCCGTGATTTTATCGGCTGCTGGGGGTTTGATTGGAACCTTAATCGGTGTGGGTGGGGTTTTAATCGTCGGTGTTTTCACCCCTTTACAAGCGGGGGTGTCTACCGTGGCGATTGTAACCGCCGTTAGTATTTCTGGGGCCATTGGCTTATTTTTTGGGGTTGTTCCCGCCAAACAAGCCGCTAAACTTGACCCCATTGTGGCTTTAAGAAGTATATGAACAAACCTGATGGTCAACGGATTACCGTTAGACCCGGTATTCTATTCAATATTGCTCGTCGTCGCCCCTTGAGTATCGAGTTGTAAAACCTTAACTTCTGGGTTGACTCCCTCCTGTTTCCAGGCGCTCGTCATGGCCTCGGCTACCCGAGAGGCGGAAATCCCATCGGTTAAGGCTAATAACGTCGGCCCGGCCCCACTAATCACTAATTCAAAGGCTCCGGCCTGTAATGCTGCACTGCGGACGGCTTCAAACCCTTTAATTAAGGATTTCCGATAGGGTTGATGAATTTTGTCCTGGAGGGCGACCCTTAACCAGTCGGGGTCGCCCGTTTCTAACCCTCGAATTAATAATCCCAGATGGGCGGTATTAAAAATCGCATCGGCCCGACTATAGGTTTGGGGGAGAACTTTTCGGGCTTCTGCGGTCGATAATTCAAAATCAGGAATAGCCAGGACTGGAACGAGATCAGAATGCCAGGGAATGGGGCAAATTTCCCAGCCACTCCCCTGTTCTCCTCGGGATACGGATAATTGACAATGGCCTAACAGGGCGGGAACCACATTGTCCGGGTGTCCTTCCATTTCAATCGCCAATTGCAAAATATCCCCCTGGGTTAAGGGATTTCCCGCTAAGGTATTGGCCCCTAATATTCCCCCGACAATGGCCGTGGCGGAACTGCCTAAACCTCTGGCCAAGGGAATGCCCAAATCAATTTCTATTTGAACCGGGGGCGGGGTTTGACCTAGGTGCTGATACACCCGAATAAAGGCTTGATAGGCGAGGTTACTCTCATCGGTTTGGACGGCTGCGGCTTCTGTGCCTTGAACCGTAATTTTTAGAGTCTCAGTTGAGGTGTTTTTTAAATTAGAAAAACGGAGCGTGTTATAAAGAGTGAGGGCGGCTCCAATACAATCAAATCCTGGCCCCAAGTTAGCGGTTGTGGCGGGAACGGTTACAGTAACAGTGTTAGGCATGAGATACAAATAGAGCGGGGAATAGGTAATGGGTAATGGGTAATGGGGAAGAAAAGATTTTACCCTCGGGGTTTGAGTATTAGTTTCTGTCCTAGTTGTAGGGTGCGATCGCTATATTACCCTATCTTTCTTTTTCTATTTTGCCCTAGGATTGATCCCAGAGCGCATATTTCAACTGAATAAAACTATGTTACAGCCCGTCGAAACCGTAAAACTGTTTAAAAAACAGCCAGAACAAACCTATCTGGCTAATCAAGTGATTTTTGAGGAGGGGAAAACCGGAGAGGTTTTGTATGGCATTCTCGAAGGGGAAATCGAGTTATGGGTGAATGGGAAAGTGGTGGAAACTCTGACGGCCGGAGATGTTTTTGGGGAGGGTGCTTTAGTTCAACTCGATCACACACGAGCGTCCACCGCGATCGCTAAAACCGATTGTCTTTTAGCCACCATGGATAAATCTCGATTTCTGTTTGCTGTTCAGCAAACGCCTATGTTTGCCTTAGAATTGCTCAAAAGTTATTCCGATCGCCTACGTCGGTTAAAACACTCTATTTAAACCTAGTTAATCTGAGTGATTGTCTCTAAAGAAGAAGGTTTTAAACCATTAATATTAGGGTTTAAAGGAGTGATGGTTTCACTATTGAGTTCTTCTCCCAGATAAATGCCCAGGGATCTAGCGGTTTCCACCCAAAATCCCTGGGGGTCAACCAGTCGGGGACTATCGGCAAACACCTGATCTAAGGGAATGGTCGTGACGGCATTATTATGCCAAGCCACCATCACCCCGTAGGTTTCCTGGGCAATTAAATCCACGGCCACCTTGCCAAAGGCTGTGCCAATGAGTCGATCCAAAGCCGAAGGCGCCCCACCCCGTTGCACATGGCCCAGGACGGTAACTCGGGCTTCCACCCCCAGATTTTTTTCGATTTCCGTGGCCACATATTCCCCAATGCCCCGCAGTCGGACTTCTCCCAGGGCGTCTTTATAGTAGCGACTCTCCCCATCGGCGGTTTTTGCACCTTCAGCCACAACTACAATGGCAAATTTCCGTCCCCAGAGATTGCGTAACTCGCGAATGCGTCTACAGAGGGTTTTAATCGAATAGGGAATTTCTGGGATTAAAATAGCATCAGCCCCGCCAACAATGCCCGAATATAGGGCTAAATGTCCGGTGGTGCGTCCCATCACTTCCACTACCATCACCCGGTCGTGGCTGGCGGCGGTATAACTCAACCGATCTAAACAGTCTAAAATCGTGGTGACGGCGGAGTTAAAGCCCACGGATAATTCCGTATGGGCCACATCATTATCAATGGTTTTGGGGACGGCGACTAAATTCCAATTACCTTTTTCGGCGAGTTTCTGCAAAATTGCTAGGCTACCATCGCCGCCAATGGCGATCAAGGCATCAAGTCCTAAATCATAATAGGCTTGAATAATATCCTCTGTCTTGCCTTCGTTATCTCCTTTGTTAATCGACCCTAAAATAGTTCCCCCCATACTTAATAGGGGATCGATTCCGTGTCGTTCTAAACCATAGGAATTTAATATTACACTTTTTCGTTCAATCAGCCCCTGAGTGGCATAGGGAATGCCTCGGACTTCCCAGTTATATTCAGATGTGGCATGATTGACAACAGCCCGAATCACGGCATTGAGACCCGGGCAGTCTCCGCCACTGGTAAGAATGCCAATTCGTTTACGTTTGTTCATCTTAAATTTAAGCCCAATCCTATACCCTTGAATAGTACAGATTTTCTATCCATTTGTTAATACTGTTAGGGATAAAATTAGTGTTTTTTATTGTTTCTTAACGTTAATTGAAAAAAACTTTTCGAGATTTTCCGATAACACCACCGCGATTAACTGAATTTTGAGTATAAGAATATCAGGGTTTTAAACCCTTAACCTGGGGATAAACTTTTGTGAATTGCCAAAAATAACCATACCTGGAAAGTCATCAAATCAAAATCAAAATACCGATTTTATTAAAATTAACTAACAGCAGGGAAGTCCCTCGGTGTATTTAGAGGGGATGTCTCGGAGTACCCCGATTAAATCACCGCTCCCGATGAAATGCTCGTCGGACGGAGGTACGGAGTCCGACAATTATACTTCGGGTAACATACCATCTAAGTGTTGAAATAATCTATACTAGAAACAGGTCGAAAAGGAAGTTTTCAATGCAACTAACGTACAAATACCGCCTTAAACCCACAAAAGCCCAAGTTGTAACGATCACTGCTCACCTAGAACTCTGCCGGAGGCAGTACAACTACCGCTTAGGTGAAAGATTTAGATGGTGGGAATCCACAAGGACACCTATCAATGCTTGTCCTTTAACCGCATCCATAGTCCCAGTTGAGGAAATCTACAAAAATATTCCCTTAACTCGAACACAAACCAGAGATGGTAGAAAAAAGGATGAAAAAGGCAATCCCATGACCAAAAAAGGTGATGTTTTCTCAAACATTGAAGGCGGTTATGTGCAATGGCAAACCATACAGTTAGCCGATCTAAAAAATACTAAAAAACTATTTCCTGATTATAAACTTTTGGCTTCTCAAGTTTTGCAGGATGTAGTTAACCGAGTGGAAACTTCCTTTTCAAATTTTACAACCCCCGACAAAAATGGTAATCGTAGAGGTAAACCCAAATTCAAAGGTTTTCACTACTACAAATCCTTTACTTACCCACAACTTGATAATTTAAACATTATCAAGGATGAGCAAAATCGGATTTGTATTGACCTGGCAAAAATAGGCCAAGTACCGATGGTTTTCCATCGCCCAATACCAACAGGATTCAAGGTTAAGACGGGAACAGTTATCAAAGAAGCCGATGGGTGGTATATTTCCCTAACGCTAGAAGACAAAACAGTTCCCGTAGCGGTTGCAGAAATTCAACCGACTGATGAAAACACTCTTGGTATTGATTTAGGAATCACAAATTATGCCTATTTATCCAATGGCGAAAGAATTGAAAATCCTAGATTTTTGAGGAAGTCGGCTGAGAAATTAGCAAGACTTCAGATCAAACTAGCTAATAGAGTTAAGGGTTCTAAACCTTGGACAATTCTTAAAGATAAAATCTCAAAACTTCACCAATTCGTAGCTAGAGCCAGACTTGATTTTCAATTCCAAACTGCACACAAATTATTTGAACAGTGTGATGTTCTGATTCTTGAAGATTTGAGCATCAAGAATCTAATTAGACGTGCCAAAATCAAAACTGATATTGACAATGGCAATTTGGTTTATTTACCAAATGGTCAATCGGCTAAAAGTGGTTTAAATAAATCAATGCTTGATGCTGCTCATGGTCAATTTTTTACTGTTCTCAAATATGTGGCTGGGAAATTAGGCAAAAGCGTTCTATTTGTTGATCCGAAAGGGACTTCTCAGCACTGTTGGAATTGCCTCAATAAAGTACCTAAAGAACTGTCAGACCGATGGCATTCTTGTCAATGTGGGGAGTCTTTGGATAGAGATTCTAACTCAGCCAAACTTATCAAAAAGATTGGCCTAAATTACAAAAGTGGCGGGGGAACTCCGTCACTCAAAAAAGCTCTTGCAAAAAGAGAAAAAGAAGCCTGCGGTCTAACGGTAATCCGTTGACCGTCAGGTTCGTTCACAGAAAGAAAGAAGCTCAACAATCAAAACTTGTGCTACAGTCTATCCCTAGTTGTGGCTTGAATCATCAAGTCCCTTTAAATTTTGCTACAAGGAGTTAATAATATGGCGTTAAGAGTAGGAATTAATGGGTTTGGTCGCATTGGTCGTTTGGTGATGCGGTCAGCGATTAATAACCCCGATATTGAGTTTGTGGGGATTAATGATCTCGTTCCTCCCGATAACTTAGCCTATTTGTTCAAATATGATTCGACCCACGGGGTATTTCCGGGCGTCGTAGAAGCCAAGGAAGATGGCATTATTGTCGATGGGCATTTTATTCGCTGTACGGCCATTAAAGACCCCACCCAACTCCCCTGGAAAGAAGACACGGTGGATTATGTGGTCGAGTGTACGGGGTTATTTAGTGACTACCAGGGCGCCCACAAACATATTGAAGCGGGAGCTAAACGGGTGATTATTTCCGCACCCACCAAAGATCCCGATAAGGTGAAAACCCTGTTAGTGGGCGTCAACCACGAAACCTTTGACCCGGCTTCTGATTTAATCGTGTCTAATGCCAGTTGTACTACCAACTGTTTAGCCCCGGTGGCTAAGGTGATTAACGATAGCTTTGGGTTAACGGAAGGGTTAATGACCACTATTCACTCCATGACCGCCACCCAACCGACCGTTGATGGCCCTAGTAAGAAGGACTGGCGCGGGGGACGGGGTGCGGCGCAAAATATTATTCCATCGTCTACCGGGGCGGCTAAGGCCGTAACCTTGGTGTTACCCGCCCTTAAAGGAAAACTAACGGGCATGGCCTTTCGAGTCCCGACTCCGAATGTGTCCGTCGTTGACTTGACCTTCCGCACCGACAAAGCCACCAGCTATAAGGAAATCTGCGCGGCGATGAAGGCGGCGGCCGAGGGCCCGATGAAAGGTGTTTTAGCCTATACGGAAGATGAAGTGGTTTCTTCAGACTTCATCACTGACCCCAGTTCTAGTACCTTTGATGCGAAAGCCGGAATGGAACTTAATGCTAATTTCTTTAAGATT
>DATNRE010000138.1:0-8689 GCA_036703685.1 Candidatus Obscuribacterales bacterium | reverse complement strand
GATGAAGTTTTAACTGAACTCCTAACTTTTTATGCTAACTCAGGAATTAAACAACGACAACGAACAGTTAATTTTGTCAAAAATATTATAAATGATCCAGATATTCAATTGATAGAGCAAACCCATCAATCTTTTTTATCGGGTTTTTCTTTGTATGAACAACGGATGGATAAAGGTTATAGTTTAACGGACTGTATTTCAATGCAAACGATGCGAAACTTAGAGATTCAAGAAATATTAACCCATGACAAACATTTTACTCAAGAAGGTTTTACGATTTTATTACAATAATTAAAAATTATTAATCTCAAAACTGTAGGGTTGGCTTTGCTCACCTTATTTTTAATCCCATTCAGAATGGTATTGCGGTTATTGCGATCGCCTGGAAAAAGAACAGAGCGCGAGGACGGTTTCGTGAGTCAGAAACCGGGTTTCTAGCTGTAGTCTTTTGGTTGTAATCTAAATTTTTGGATAGAAACCCGGTTTCTTGAGTTATCTACAATGTTTCCTTATATATAACGGTAGCTGTTCTTTTGTTGCAATACGCAAACAACGTCATTTCACGATCACTTTGAAAGACTTAAGCGTTCAATCCATGAATTTATAGAAATTGGAGATGGCTAGACTACTTTCTGTAAGCAGCTATCTCCTCGTACTTTTTTTGTTAGAATTGATAAAATTTGTACCTTCACTTTAATGAGAACTAATGGCTAAAATATCCGAACAATCGAAAAAGAATACTTTATTAGCAAGATTGAAGCTGAAGCTATTTGAAATGATTACGAGCAAAAAGAATTACTTACCTGAAAAGCATGAAGTTGAGTCTTTCTTTTTTAAAAAAATGCGCTCGAATACCTATTTGTCTAAAATACTTATGTTTATTTTTGCACTAGATTCTACTAAGGAGGTTATTTATTCTGACTTAGAAGAACCATTTATTATAGAAGATTTGTTGAGGATGCTAGAAGATTTCCCATTAGAAAAAACCGTTTTTTTGGAGATACTTAAATGTCCTAAAAATTTACCTATTAATTTTGGTGTTCTAATAAATTGTGAAAAACTTGCAGATAGTGGATATGTTTACGAAATCATATTATTATCTGAAAAGGAGTTTCCTAATTTTCTTCCTGGGATTTTTGAGATTCGTGCTAGTACAAATCATCCTCACCCAATGTTTAATGTTCTTCGCTCAAGTGAATGGGAGGTTTATGATAGTAAAAATTATCAAAGTCTACCAATTCTGATCCTAATTACTAAAATTCTTAATTACATTACTAAGCACTTATATTATCAATTTCTTGATCTAAAAAAGCTAAAATTAGACTTTGTTGCTCCACTATTGGACAAAAAACTTATTGCACTTTTAGAGTTAGCTGATAAAGAAAAATTATCCTGTTCACTTGTAGAAGTTCCTTTTTCATTAATACGCCCTTATGATATTGATTTTTGCTTATCATACCCCTTAGAGCTATTAAAGAAAAAATTTAATGGTGAACCCACACTAAGTAATAGTTTATTAGTTTATTGGGATAAAAATGCTTTTATTATGAGTGATGACTATCCACAATATCTTTCCTACCGTTCGTCTAACATTCAAACAGTCCCCTGTGTTGTGCTTGGAAATTATCCCGTCATTGTTGGTAAACTAATTCGGACAGGTGGCTATGAACTCATTCCACCAGCTGATGTTATTTACCTTCCTAAAGTTGACTTGTCAGATCCCAAAGTAAAAGAGAGGATTTTAGATGAGAGACTTAAAATAATTCATACTAAAGAAAAAAAATCATCAAAGTTATATAATCTTTTTTACTTTTTATCTAAGCTTATTCAAAATCCTTCTACTCCAGAAAGAGATCTACATCAATTTATCTTAAATAATCCAATTTGTTTGGATACTAAACATTTTAAGATCTTGTCAGAAGTTCGGTTTGGCAAGGACTATCGTGCAGACTTGTTGTTAGAATATAAACTTAGTGATAAAAGAATAGTTTTAGTTGAATTAGAGAAAGCTAGTTTGCCATTATTCAATAAATCAAGAAGATTAAGATCTCATGTTAATCATGCCACTCAACAGGTGGAAGACTGGTTGAGATGGTGGCGAGAACATCCTGATCAAATCCCTCAATCTTTAGATCATTCAGCACCACTTCAAGGTTTAGTGATAATTGGTAGAAGCTTCAACATGAGTGATGATGAGAAGCGAACTTTAGCACATCTTAACCATAATCGTTTGGTAAAAGTTATTACTTATGATGATCTACTTGATCGCATTGAAGCTTTAATTCAAAATCTTGAAAATTAATTCAAAATTCGTAATCTAACTAAACACAAAATGCCTAAATTGTATCGTTACCCCTTAATGTGATCATCCGTAGGGGCGGGGTTGTCTCGCCCATCACTCTTTTTAGACTAAAATAAAGGTTTATCGCTTAATAAGATTCTGCCATTACCAAAGTAATTCAATCACCCACCATTGATAAGTAAAAACAAAAAATAAACCCATCATAATTTGGATTAAAAAAGGTAAAAATGATTGAATTTTATCAGCTTTTAGCCTCAAAAATCCTCGAATTAATGACCAGAAAAATAGAAGGCAATACCCCACAAACCCGAACAGAAATAATTGAGTTTCTATTTTAAAAATCACAGCATATTTTTGTTCACACTCTTGATTGAAAAAATTAGCTTCAAAGGGATCATAGATGGGACAGTCGGGAACATAATAATGTTGATAGTTGACAATGAGAAAATAGAGGAGAAATAGAGTCAGGTAGAAACCGCCTGAAACCCAAAAAATAATGTATTTTTTTCTAAACGGTAAAATTCGGGGTTCCATTATTTATTCCTTGAAAGCAAAAATGATTGTCCAATAATATAGCACTTTCATGAATAGCAAAAAAGATCCCTATTAAAAACAAAAGTTAACCCCCTTTCTATACAATAGAAGGAGGGTTAAGGATTTGATCGTGAATTGACGATCCTATTTAATCCAACCGGCACTTAAAATAACAGTAATTCCCATAAAAATAATTGCCAACATCCAAGTAATCCGATTTAAGGTAGTTTCGGCACTTTTGGCGCTAGTAAAGAGTTGAGCTTGTCCACCAATACCCCCAATTCCGTCTCCTTTAGGACTATGGAGCAAGACTAAAATAATAATTCCTAAAGCCGATAAAGACCAAACCGCTTGTAATACTTGAGTAATCATGTTAGGAAGTTGATAATTTGAACAGAAAAATTAAACCTTCAAACCTTCGATTATAACCTATCTTTCAAGGAATTAATTTAAAGTTTTACCCGCATCGGAGTCCGATTTTCCCGAACTTCATAGGCGGCGGATTCAATCATAGAAACACCCGTCATTTCCGGGGGTTGAGGAATACCTAAAATCTGCAAAATCGTGGGGGCGATATCCGCTAAACAGCCATCTGTTCGTAAAGGAATATCGGTTCCATGACCTGGGATTTTGCGTTTTTCCCCTTCTACTAGGATAAAGGGAACGGGGTTAGTTGTGTGGGCTGTCCAGGGATTTCCTTCCGCGTCGCACATATATTCTGCATTGCCATGATCGGCAATAATAATCCCCGTCCCGCCAGCTTGACTAATACTTTGTAACAATATCCCTAAACAGTGATCGACGGTTTCAACCGCTTTTACCGCCGCACCCATCATCCCCGTATGTCCGACCATATCAGGATTAGCGTAATTAATTACAATCAGCGAGTAAATGCCCTTTTCAATGCCTTCAATGGCCACATCCGTCACCGCTTCAGCAGACATTTCCGGTTGTAAATCGTATGTAGCAACCGAAGGACTAGGAATTAATTCTCGGTCTTCCCCGGGATAGGGTTGTTCTAAACCGCCATTAAAAAAATAGGTGACATGGGCATATTTTTCGGTTTCCGCCGTGCGTAATTGTTTTAACCCATGTTCAGCAATAACTTGTCCGAGAATATTATTTAGATTTTGGGGTTCAAAAGCTACTAATACGGGAAAATGAGAGTCATATTGAGTCAAAGTTACAAAGCTCAGGGGCTGAATATAGGGACGTTCAAACTCTTTAAAATCAGGATCAACAAACACCTGAGTTAACTCCCTCGCCCGGTCAGGACGGAAGTTAAAGAAAATCACCCCATCCCCGGCTTCCACCGCCCCAGGCGCGATCCGAGAGGGCACCACAAACTCATCGTTTATGCCTTCAGAATAGGTACTTAACATCACATCGGTGGCGGATAATCCATTGCCTTCGCCCTTGCTGGTCATTACTTCATAAGCTTGTTTAACTCGATCCCATCTTTTATCTCGATCCATGGCATAATAACGGCCACTAATCGTAACAATACGACCGATACCAATAGCATCAATTTGTTCTTGAAGTTGCTTAATATATTTAATTCCATCTTTAGGATTGGTGTCTCGACCATCCATGATCGCATGAACACAAACATCCCTAATATTTTTAGCTTTTGCTAAGTTTAAAAGTCCGTATAAATGATCTAAATGGGAGTGAACCCCCCCATCGGAACATAAACCCATCAGATGTAACTTGCCGTTTCTATCTAAAACATCTTGACAAACTTTTAACAATGCCGGGTTATTTTGAATTGTGCCATCTTCAACTGCATCAGAAATTCTGACTAACTCTTGAGGAACAACGCGCCCCGCACCAATATTCAAATGACCCACTTCTGAATTTCCCATTTGCCCCTGGGGTAGGCCCACAGCCTTGCCAGAGGTGCGAATTAGGGTTCGGGGGTAAGCCATCCAGAGACTATCCATCACCGGGGTATTTGCAACGGCGATGGCATTTCCGTCCGCTTGTTCACGATAACCCCATCCATCCAAGATGATCAGTACAACGGGAGATATAGATTTGGGTGCCATGCCAAGTTACCTTTTGCTGGGTGTGGTGATTTCCGCATAAATTATACCATTAATACGGCAATCCCTCACCCTTGAGTTGTTTCTGTTGTAGCTTGGGATTAAGATTGGGTATCCTTAAGTTATATCAACTGTGTTTTGGGGACTGGCAATGCGTCAACTTTGGTTTCTGTTCTCCATCGGTATTTTTACAGTTGGGCTAGGAGGATGCGGTTCTACACCTGAAGAAACCGCTTCGACTCCGAGTCCAACCACTGCTCCGGCAACTCCTCCATCGGCAGTAGCGTCGCCGACACCCAGTGTTACCCCCAGCCCGGGGAATATACCCCCGTTTAAAGATCCGCTAGTTCAACAACAATCAAACGTGGCTGCGGGCGCGGGTTTGATTCAATCCACAAATCCAGAAGAACGATTACGTCTTTTGGGTAGACCTTCGACGGCAATTCCTGCCGCACCGACAACAACGGCTCCTGCTGGGGTGGGGATCGATCCGTTTGCGGTTTTGCCTCCCTCTATTGTCCAACCCGCTCCCGAAGTCGGAGAAGCTCCATCCGTACCGGAACAGGCTACTCGGGCTGTGCCAGAGTTACCTAAATTACCGGTGAATGAAACTCCCATTCGCTGGGTATCAGCCAGTGCCAGGGTTCCTTCTCCTAGAACTCCTGGAACCCCTGGCACTCCTGGCAGAATTGGAACCCCTGGCACTCCTGGTAGAATTGGAACCCCTGGAACCCCTGGTAGAAGTGGCACTCCTGGCACTCCTGGGACAGTAGGAACACCCCAGGGGAGTGGAGTGACAACATCCAAACCTCAAACCCTTGGGCCAGGGAGAAGCGTACCTAATTTACCCAGTCTGCCGATCGCCACAGTCCCCGATTTACCCGCCCTTCCGAATACCCCAACACCCCCATCTTGGCGTGATCCGAATCCGCCACCCCCCCCTCCTCCCCCCGTCCAACCTTTTGTACCGCCTCCTCCATCCACAGACTTAGCCCAAGGGATGGAAGTAACCGGGGTATTACAAGTGGGAGATCAAACTAAAGTTATTCTCAAGGCTCCCGCAGAACCCACCAGTCGTTATGTGAACGTGGGACAGCGTGTGTCTAATGGTCAGGTTTTGGTGAAACGAGTTAAGTTTGATACCGGAGGCGAACCTATTGTAATTTTTGAGCAAAATGGGGTTGAGATCGCTAAATCTATTGGTGCGATTCCACCTGCTGATCCAACAATCAATAATATTAGTATGAAATCATCTCATCCTAACAGTTAGTGCGGATGAATCGGATAGATCTAATCTTGAGACATAGACATAGCTATAGTTTTTTTATCGTAGGAGTAACCCTGGTGTATTTCATCCGAAAACGGGTTTTTTTGACGCTAACTCTATCCAGTTTAGCGGTGGTTCTGGGTATTTATCATTCTCTGCCAACGGTGGCACAGCCGGCCGAAGGTAAGCGTCCTCCGGTGTGTGAAGGACAGTTACCGACCGGAATGGTCAAATGTAACTATGAGGGAGGAGATAACTATAAGGGAAGTTTTGTTAATGGTAAACCGGACGGTCAAGGGATTATGGTTTATGCCAACCGCGATCGCTATGAAGGTCAGTTTCGTAATGGTTTACCGAATGGACAAGGAGTCTTCATTTTTGCCGATGATGCCCGAATTGTTGGGGTATTTAAAGATGGCAATATTACCCAGGGAACGGTAATTTTTGCTAATGGCGATCGCTATATTGGCACGTTTAAACTGGTGCGAGAAGTGGGGGGCGGAACGATCAGTAGTCAACCCAGTGGTCGCGGACAGTTTATCTATGCCAATGGCGATCGCTATGAGGGAGAATTCTTTGCCGGATCTCCTTTTGGTCAGGGAGTGTTCACCCGCACCAATGGCAGCCGCTGTCAGGGACAATTTTTTAATCAACAACTCGATGGTAAGGGAACCTGTACTTTTGCCAACGGAACTCGCTTTGAGGGAGAGTTTCGCGGTGGAGTTCCCCATGGCCAAGGAACGATTATTGATGCCAAAGGTAAACGCTTTCCCGGTAGTTTCCGTGATGGCCAGAAAGTATAGTGGGTAATGATGGGGAATAGAAAGAATTCGCCCTATATGTGCTTTTATGTGCCTTTCCTGGGGACAATTACTATAGCGCTACGCATTACAGTTAGGACATTTTTAAACCCTGAAACCCTTTCAATTCTTACTGTTCCCTGTTCCCTATTCCCTGTTCCCTTGCGCGTAGTGCTATAGGTTAGCAATAAAACTTAAAGACTTAAATCAACCTAGACAGCCAATCCAGTAGTACCCTGAGTTTATTAAACGTCTTTATCCGTTTTTTGATTAAAAAGGGGAAGGAAAACCAATGGTTCAACGTGGTTCTAAAGTTCGTGTCCTACGCAAAGAGTCCTACTGGTATCAAGAAGTAGGTACAGTTGCTTCTGTGGACGCCAGTGGCATCAAATATGCCGCGATTGTTCGCTTTGATAAAGTGAACTACTCCGGTGTGAATACCAACAACTTTGCCGTGAGCGAACTGTTGGAAGTGGAAGCTCCCAAAGCTACCGCTAAAAAATCCGCACCTGCGGCGGCTAAAAAATAGCCCGTGCCGGAATTACCGGAAGTTGAAACCGTTAGGCAAGGTCTAAATCAAGTGACCTTGAACCAAACAATTGTGGGGGGTGAAGTGTTGCTTCAGCGCACTCTCGCCTACCCCTTTTCCGTTGAAGAATTTTTGCTGGGTTTAACGGGAGTGGCGATCGCAGCTTGGCATCGTCGAGGCAAATATTTACTAGCCGAATTGGTTCAATTAGACCCTCAGAGAACCTCTGGAGGCTGGTTAGGGGTTCATTTACGCATGACGGGTCAACTATTATGGGTTCACCCCCAAGACGCCTTACAAAAGCACACCAGGATTCGTTTATTTTTTGCGGAAAATCGAGAATTGAGATTTGTTGATCAACGCACGTTTGGGAAAGTTTGGTGGGTGCCGCCCGGTCAAGAAGTTTCTAGTATTATTACGGGGTTAAACAATTTAGGCCCAGAGCCTTTCGCTTCAGAATTCTCCGTTGAATATTTACAGGAACAGTTTAAAAAGCGTCAACGCCTGATTAAATCTGCCCTTTTGGATCAAAGTTTGGTGGCTGGAGTCGGAAATATTTATGCGGATGAGTCTTTATTTTTAAGCGGAATTTCTCCTACCACCCCCTGTAGTGCCTTAACTCGTCCCCAACTCGAACGGCTACATCACCATATTATTCAGGTATTGAAAACCAGTATTGAAGTGGGCGGCACAACCATTCGTAACTTCCTGAATGTTCAAGGGGTGAATGGCAACTATGGGGGGACAGCTTGGGTTTATAACCGTACGGGAGAACCCTGTCGGGTCTGTGCAACCCCCATTGAACGTTTGAAACTCGCCGGACGGTCGGCTCATTTTTGCCCGAAATGTCAGCATTAGGGGCAAGATTTTTATGGTATAGGGAACCACAATGGCACTAAGACACAGCAAAGCCACCCTGTAATTAAATTGTAATCGGGTGGCGATTGTTAATTTCAAACTTCGAGCCTATCCAGTGGGAATTCAATAAAAATCAAACATTGTAATGATCAATATCCCGAGGCAGAGAAAGCAGAAAGCCTATGAAATAGAGGATTGGAGGGGGTCGAAAATTTTTTTTCCCAAAAGGGTTGACATCTTGGGGAAAGACTGATAGATTTATAAAAGTGTCGAAAAACAAAGACACGCCGAACCTGGACAACTAAAGAGTTTGAAAGCCAAGTTAAAACATTCTTTATCTCGTTATTAAAGAAT
>DATNRE010000137.1:0-1681 GCA_036703685.1 Candidatus Obscuribacterales bacterium | reverse complement strand
GAACAGGACTGGTCAAGTAGTTGGAAACAATATTGGGAACCCACACCAATTGGCGATCGCTTTTTAGTTTATCCGGCTTGGTTAGCATTACCTGAAAATCCTGATCGCATTCTATTACGTTTAGATCCTGGGGTTGCTTTTGGAACCGGAACCCACGCCACAACTCAACTGTGTTTAGAGTCTTTGGAAATGCGGTTAAGTGGAGAACACAACCAGGCGGTGATTGCAGATATTGGTTGCGGTTCTGGTATTTTATCAATTGGGGCAATTTTGTTAGGGGCTTCTAAGGTTTATGCGGTGGATAATGATCCGTTAGCGACTCGTTCAACTTACGAAAATTGCGAATTAAACCAAATTCCACCGGAAAGAATTCATATTCAAGATGGCAGTATTGAGGAGGTCATTCAAGCAGTAGAGCAACCTGTAGATGGAATTGTTTGTAATATTTTAGCAGAAGTAATTATTGATTTAATTCCTCAATTTAATGCCATAGCCAAGAAAAATACTTGGGCAATTTTAAGCGGGATTTTAATGGATCAGGCTAAACCCATTGCAGATACTTTAGAACAACAGGGCTGGGTAGTTGCCACCCTCTGGCGTCGTCAAGACTGGTGTTGTTTTAATATTCGACGATCCTAATTCAGTTATCAGTCATTAGTTAACAGTTATCAGTTGTAGGGGCGGGTTCTTTTAGATATGAGTTAATCACCGCGCATCTCGATGAACCCGCCCGTACCAGTTAACTGTTTTTATTTTAGCTCACACATATTAACAATGAACTCTTTACTGTCAACTGATGACTGATAACTCTTACACTGATAACTAATAACTGTTGACTGATGACTTTTGACTGATAACTCTTACACTGATAACTGTTAACTGATAACTGATAACTAATATGGTATCTTCTCAAATTGAAAATAGAAAAGCTGATCACCTACGAATTTGTTTAGAAGAAGATGTGCAGTTTCGACAAACAACAACGGGGTTAGAACGTTATGATTTTACCCATTGTTGTTTACCCGATTTAAACCGCAGTGAAATTGATATTACTACATCATTTTTAGGTAAAATATTAGGAGCGCCTCTGTTAATTTCCTCCATGACTGGAGGCACAGAGCAGGCAAAATTAATTAATTGTCGGTTAGCTGCGGTGGCTGAACATTATCAAATTGCCATGGGAGTCGGTTCCCAACGGGTCGCCGTGGAAAATCCCGATGTAGCTAATACTTTTGCCGTGCGATCGCTCGCCCCTAATATTTTACTCTTTGCCAATTTAGGAGCCGTTCAATTAAACTATGAATATGGTTTAGAACAGTGTTTAAAAACTATTGATTTATTAGAAGCTGATGCCTTAATTTTGCATCTAAATCCTTTACAAGAATGTATTCAAACCGAAGGAGATACCAATTTTAAAGGATTATTCCATAAAATAGAACAATTATGTACTCAACTACCCGTTCCGGTAATTGCCAAAGAAGTCGGAAATGGGATTGATGCGGTCATGGCCCAACGATTAATCGACGCAGGAGTGGCCGCTATTGACGTGGCAGGGGCGGGGGGAACCTCCTGGGCTAAAATCGAAGGAGAACGCGCCCAAGACCCCCTACAGCGTCGTCTAGGGGAAACCTTTGCCAATTGGGGCATACCCACGGCCGATTGTATTACCAGTATTCGGCAA
>DATNRE010000136.1:0-11682 GCA_036703685.1 Candidatus Obscuribacterales bacterium | reverse complement strand
TCCGATGAATTACTTACACAAATTTTATTTGGTAGAAGCCCAACGATATCAAGTTTTAGGTCAACAGATTCACGCCATAGAATGCTATGATAAAGCGATTAGTTTAGCTCAACAGAATGAATACCTCCAAGAAGAAGCATTAGCTAACGAACAAGCGGCTAAATTCTATTTGGCTTGGGGGAAAGAAAAAATTGCCCAAACCTATTTTAAAGAAGCTTACTACTGCTATCAACGCTGGGGCGCAAGGGCTAAAATTCAGGATTTAGAAGCCAAATATCCGCAGTTTTTTCAACCTTTAACCGCCGTAACCAGACCCTTTAACCCACACCAAAGTTTACCCAATCATTCAAGGGGTAGAAATTTGAATCAAGTGCTAGATCAAGAAACGCTGATGAAAGCCGCTTTTGCTATCTCTAGTGAAATTGAGTTAGATCAATTACTGACGACTTTAATTAAAATTTTACTAGAAAATACCGGGGCGCAAACCAGTTATCTGATTTTAGAATCTCAGGGAAAATTGTGGGTACAAGCAACGGGAAAGGTTGACTCTGAGGAGGTTAGGATCAGTCAGTCTATTCCCGAAGCTCAGGATTTGCCACTGTCGATTATTAATTATGTCGCCCGCACTCAAGAAAGTCTGGTTTTTAATTATGCTAGTCAGGAGATTAAAACTCTAAACTATAGGGATTTCCCGATTAAAACTGACCCCTATCTACAAATATTTAAACCGAAATCTCTGGTTTGTGTTCCGTTATTAAATGGGGGACAATTAATCGGGGTAATCTATTTAGAGAATCATCTGGTTTCGGGTACTTTTACACCAGAGCGCTTAGAAATTATTAAGTTATTATCCACTCAAGCCGCAATTTCTCTGAAGAATGCTCATCTTCATACTCAAGTGAGAATGAATGAGAGTCGCCTGCATAAGTTCTTAGATGCTATCCCACTGGGTATCTCAGTTTATGGAGCCACGGGACAAATTGCCTACGCGAATCAAATGGCGCAGCAGTTTCTTGATGTTCAAGATTTACCCGCAGTTGGTGATCAAGCTGACCCGAGAGAACCATACCCGCCGAATCAACGGCTGTTAATGCGTAGCTTAAGCGGTGAATCGGCTACTACTGAGGATTTGCAACTGCATTCACCCGATGGTAGGATTGTTTTAGAAGCAACCAGTACACCTATCTTTAATCCCCAGGGAACTGTCGAGTATGCGATCGCCACGTTTCAAGATATTACAGTTCGCCTACAAACCCAAAAAGCACTGATAGAAAGCGAACAACGTTATGCTGCATTAGCCAAAGCTGCCCCGGTCGGAATTTTTCGTAACGATCTTCAGGGTAATTGTTTATACGGAAATGATCGGTGTTTTGAGATGATCGGGATTCCCCAAGCTGAAGCCATGGGAAGCGGATGGATGAAAACCCTACATCCCCAGGATTACGATCGCGTTCTCGCGGCTTGGTTAGATTTTATACAACAAAATATTCCCTTTGATTGTGAATACCGATTTTTGCGATCGGATAACACCGTAATTTGGGTATTTGGACAAGCTGTTGCTGAAAAAGATCCCGATGGTCATGTGATTGGATATGTGGGCACCCTAACGGATATTAGCGAACGCAAACAGGTAGAAGAAATCCTACAAAATTATAATAATACCCTAGAAATTGAGGTGGCTGAACGCACAGCCGAATGGGTACAAACCAATCTCCGCTTAGAAGCAGAAATTATCTGCCGTCAGCAGATAGAACTCGCGCTGCGGCAAAGTGAAGCCCGCTATTTAGGTATTATTGAAGACCAATCGGAACTAATTATCCGATATGTTCCTAATGGGATTCTTACCTTTGTGAATCAAGCATACTGCCGATTTTTTAAAGTGAAACGCTCACAAATTATTGGTCATCATTACTCACCAATTGTCTTTGAAGAAGACCAAGAATATGTCGAGAAACAGGTGAATTCTATCAATCGAGACAATCCGGTTATTACCATAGAAAATCGAGTGATTGTTGAAGGCGAAGTGCGTTGGACACAATGGATTAACCGAGGAATATTTAACGAGAATGGACAGATTATAGAATATCAAGCGGTAGGACGAGATATTAGTGCTCGTAAACAAGCAGAAGTTCTCCTCGCAGAAGCTAAAGAAGTGGCAGAAGCGGCAAATCACGCTAAAAGTGTATTTTTGGCGAATATGAGTCACGAATTACGAACCCCCCTGAATGTGATTTTAGGATTTTCTCGACTGATGAATCATGATGCTAATTTGTCAAAAGAACAACAAGAAAATCTGAATATTATTGGTCGCAGTGGGGAACATTTACTATCTTTAATTAATCAAGTGCTGGCTTTATCTAAAATTGAAGCCGGAAAAGAAAGATTTAATGAAAGTAACTTTGACCTTTATTACTTGCTGATTTTATTAGAGGATATGTTTTCTTTAAAAGCTAAAGATAAAGGGTTACAATTAATATTTGAGCGGGAAGCGAAGGTTCCCCAATATATCCGCACTGATGAAGCGAAGTTAAGACAAGTCCTGATTAACTTGCTCAATAATGCGATTAAATTTACCCCTGTTGGTCGAGTATCCCTAAAAGCATCCATGGAAAATACCCATTTAATCTTGGAAGTTTCCGATACGGGAGTGGGGATTAATCCTGAAGAATTTGATCAACTTTTTAAACCCTTTATGCAAACTTCATCCAGTCAAAAAGTACAGGAAGGAACCGGGTTAGGATTGGTGATTAGCTGTCAATTTATTCAGTTAATGGGCGGTAAAATAACTGTAACCAGTCAGGGTGTCAAGTTTACCCCCGGTGAAAATAAGTTTCATCTCACCGCGTTTGATGAATCCCCACAAGAAACCACTTTTAAAATTAATATTCCCGTAGGAATTTGTCAGGAAACCGAGATTGAAAAGCCGCCTCAAGAACGCCGTGTTATCGGTCTAGCACCGAATCAACCGGAATATCGAATGTTGGTTGTAGATGATCATAATTATAGTCGAAAACTGTTAGTTAAAATCTTGGCTAACCTGGGTTTTCAGGTCAAAGAAGCGAGTAATGGTGCAGAAGCGATTGAAATTTGGCAGGGATATGAACCCCATTTAATCTGGATGGATATGCGAATGCCTGTTATGAATGGTTATGAAGCCACTCAACAGATTAAAGCGACGACTCAAGGTCAAGCAACGGCTATAATTGCCATTACTGCTAGTGCTTTAGAAGAAGAAAAAGCAATCATTTTATCCGCCGGATGCGATGATTTTGTGCGAAAACCTTTTCAAGAACACATTATTTTTGATATCATGGCTAAACATTTAGGAATTGATTATATTTATGAGTCATCCGAGTTAGTTTCTGATTCCAATTATCAGGCTGAAGAACCGTTAAATTTAACTTCTGTTCTCACAGCTATGTCCAAGCTATGGCTTGTGAAATTATATGAAGCAACTCTTGATGCGGACTCGGAATTAGTCTCTCAATTGCTAGGAGAAATTCCTTCATCCGATGGGTGGGAACTTCAGGTACTCAGAGATTGGGTTAAAAAGTTTGAGTTTGAGAAGATTTTAGATTTAATTGAACCGTTGTTAGAGCCACCCTAAATTAGGTCAAAAAAATAAGAATAGGAGTTTATTCTAAAGGTACTCCCATCCTAATTTTAAATTCTAGTAGCTTAAAATAAGTAATATCGCGAACGGTAATCGAACAACCTTCTGCAAATTTTACAGCCGTTAAGTCATACCAGATCTGAAGGTCATCATTTTCATTTTCCCAGTAAAATTCTTGCTTGATAGCTTCTCCGGTTTCAACGACCGTTACAAGAGAATCAAATAGTTTGGGAGTCAGTTGATTGAGCAAATTTTTGAGACGAGAATTACCCATCAGGTGTTGTCGTTTTTGACCTAATAACTTCGCAAAAACCGGATTAACGACCAGACAATGAAAATCGTTAATTTCTTCAGTCATGGGATCTCTCACGGCTTGGATAGCAGCAATTCCATCTTGTGAACTATTTAATAAATTTGCTAGTAAACTGCGAGATTGATACAGAATTTCTGCGGTTTGTTGATGTTGTTCGATTTGCTCTCTTAACTGATGTTTTTGTTGTTGCATCGTTAGTTGAGTTTGAATCCGAGCAATCACTTCTTCGGGTTGAAACGGTTTGGTAATATAATCAACGCCACCGACTTGAAAAGCTTTGACTTTATCAATAATTTCATCTAACGCACTTAAGAAAATTACCGGAATTTCTGAGGTTATTTCATCGGCTTTTAGAATTTGGCAGATTTCATAGCCATTCATTTCTGGCATTTTAATATCGAGTAAAATGATGTCGGGTGGATTATTCTGGATTGTTCTTAATGCCATTCTACCGTTAGTAACACTGCGAACTTTATATCCCTGTTTACTCAAGACTTCTGTTAAAAATTGCAGGTTTTCGATCAGGTCATCCACAATTAAAATATTGCCCTTGGGGTCTGAACTTTTCTCCGTATCATGGCCAATGATTTGGGGTTTAGGAAAGCTGCGTGTGTCACCCATTATTTCTATGACTCGCCGAAAGTTGCTTTTAGTGATTTTTTCCCCGAAAACGTCTGAAAGACGCTGCCATAATACGGAGGCTAAATCTTTAATATGGCCGATGCTCAGATATAGGCTTTCGGCTAAATTGCTATAGGATTCGTTGTCCCAAGCCGCTTTGAGGATTTCTTGTTCTGAGGGAGTTAATTGTTTACCTGTTTTGGACTCTAGGGTGGTTTCTACAAGGCACAGTGCTTCTTCAAATATCATGGGTAGTTTATTGTGTCTTAAGATTTTTCTTTTTGCACCCTAATATATATTGTATTTTAAACTATCTGGGGTTAAGTGATGACAGTTAGTATATTATGGCCAATCTTGCAGGCAAAATTCAACGGACTGTTGCCCAACTTTATAGTTTAAGAAAGCGGAGGTTGTCTATACTCATCAAAACATCATTTTTTTGTGGTCTTGTTATAGCTTTTGATGCTTTGAAAAATAATTTTTCGTATCAGTGATTGTTTATATCTATTCAGAATAAAACTTGACTTTTATATACTCCTCAATCGCAGAAATAAAAACATCAGCCATATCTATCAACTCCCTCGCTGTCAATTCATCAGGTTCTAACATTTCCCCATAATCACTCATTTGGCGTTCCTCAAAAGCACGATGCAAACTACGCGATAAGTCCTTAGATAACTCACCTGTTTTGACAAACTCCCGATCAAAAAAACTAATAACCCCGCTATGCTTAGAACTGCCTATATTTTTTAAACTTAACAAACCCATTGTTGCATAAAACATCGCATAGTAAGATCGATTAATGCTACCCCGATAAGCGCGATTATTGACTAAAATTCTAGCTTCTTCTAAAGTTTGCTTTGCTTCCGAAAAACGATACTCAACTAATAACCGTAATTGCTCAGACATCATATTTTAATCCCTTCTTGAGCAATTTTAGCCATCAAAGGACTAGCACCCACAGCGCCAGTTTTTAGCTGTTGCTCCGTCACAATAAAAGTCGAAATCACGCGATCATATTCAAACCCAACCTCCCAAGCTAAATCGATAATTTTTTTCCTCAGAGAACGATCCATCATATCAACCTTAATAAATACATCCAAATCCGACTCATTCGTTGCATCACCCCGCGCCCTGGAACCAAAAACTTTCATCTCCAAAACCGTAACAACCTTTTGTAAGCGCTGATAAAAAGCTAAAGAAACTTGGCGATCAACTTCTAACATCATAGCTAACCTCTCTGATCACAAAATACAACAATAATGATATAACTATCAAACCAAATCTGCTAACAAATCCGTGACTTCCCCCTGCTGATTTTTCCGATTATCGTCATAAATCATCAACGTATTCAAATCCGAATGGCGGCTCAACTTCTGCACCTTTCGCACATCCCCATTCGTTGCTTCCAATGCCGCTGTTATCCCCGAATGACGAATCCGATGAGGCGATAACGGTTTATTAATTCCCGCTTCTCTGGCAATTTGACTAACAATCTTATAAACCCCCGTCCCCGTCAGCCGATGTCCATAACTCGCTCTATCCAAGGCAATAAACAACGGTTTAGACCGTTTTAATTCTCTTCTCGCTACCAACCAATCTTGTAGAGCTTCCACCGTTGGCTTTGATAACGTCACCGCTTCCATTGTTTTTGATTTAATGATAACCAGACACCATGATTACTTCTAATCGCTACAAAATATCTAGCAATTTCCGGTAAGGATTTTCTTTTGTATAATGATGAATATACCAACCCGTGAGAGTGACTGATAAAACCTTGGATTATCCCTTACCCTTTGAGTATGTCAAAACTGTTGCTGTGGCGCGTGGCGTTTCCCAGGCGGAATTGGCAGCGCTGGAATTAGCTTTGGACGGTTACTCGACAACCGAAATCTCCCATCAGTTAGAACTAAGTGCGATCGCAGTTCGTAAGCGACTCGGTGAAGTTTATCGCAAATTCGATATTGGAGGCAGTGGCCCTGGCAAGTTAGCGCAGTTGAAACATCAACTACTCGTCAAATTCCAAGCCACTACCCAAACAACCCCTTCCATTTCTGTTAAACACCAACCCTCGACCATTGACTGGGGAGAAGCACCGGATATCCCAGATTTGTTAGGACGAACTCAAGAGCTAGACCAATTGCAACAGTGGGTGATTAGCGATCGCACTCGTTTGGTTACAATTTTAGGTATGGCGAAAATCGGCAAAACTGCCCTCGCCGTTAGACTGGTAAAGCAAATTTCCCTTGAGTTTGATGTAGTGATTTGGCGTAGTCTGCGTTACGCTCCCACCTTGGATGACCTCTTAGGGGAGTTAATTTCAATCCTCTCCAGTTCTCAAACCTTCCCCCAAACAACCGTTAAGCGCATTTTCGAGTTAATTGAGTGTTTCCGTAAAGTTCGCTGTCTGGTTGTCCTCGATGAGATGGAAACCTTGTTTCAAGAGGGACAATTGGCTGGAAGTTATCGAGAGGGTTATCAAATCTATGGGGAATTGTTGCGACAAGTGGGTGAACTCGCTCACTCCAGTTGTTTAATTATCTTAAGCCGAGAAGAACCCCTCGAAATAGCACTTCAGGCTGGAACAACTCAACCTGTGAGAGTTTTACGACTGCAAGGGTTATCTGAAACTGGAAGTCAGGAACTTATTGGTGCAATTGTACCCAGTTTAACTATACAAAGTGAGAATATTGATCGATTAATTCGACATTGTAATGGAAATCCCTTATTGTTGCGGTTAGCTGTGCAGCGAGTTCAAGAGTTATTTGAGGGGGATTTAGAACAATTTTACCTGCATTATGAAGTTTTATTAGGTAAGTTTGATGAATCCGTTTGGATTGGAGAATTTCTAAACTTCGTTTTTGGGGAGCAGTTTGAACGACTTTCACCGGATGAAGGCAAAGTTTTTAAAAGTTTAGCATTGTTACCTGAAAAACCTTCGCGGGAGCAATTACAATCTCAGATTCAATGGGTAGGCGATCACACTAAATTACTCAAAACCTGGAGATCTTTAGAAAGACGCTCATTCCTACATAAAGCTTCTGAATCAGGAGAAATTTATTATATTGTTAACCCTATCGTTCGACAGTATATCAAACAGCAGATCAAAGAAAAAATCTATCAGCTTCTTGAAGAAAGCTCTCAACTCTCCCTGAATCTCTCAGCAATTTTAGAAATGTTTGGTCTGCCCAAAGTCCAAATTGAGGAAGAAGAAAATCGAGGACTTGAACCTCACCAGCGAATCGGCAGGTTTTTAAGCCAAATTGGATATGAGCAATATATACAAGGAGAATTTTTAAGCGCAAAAACTTTTCTAAATTGGGCGATTGAGTTTCATCCCAATTTAGCGGGGGCTCATTTTAACTTAGGTGCAACTTACGAAAAGCTACAGGATGAAGATTCGGCTCAAATTCATTATCAACGAGCTATTAAATCTTCCCAGCCAGCCAGATATTCTGCTTTAAGCAACCTAGCTCGTATGGAAGTTAAAAAAGGAAATTCTCAAGCAGCTATAAAATTAATTCAACCTATTTTATCAGAAACTTCTGATAAAATAGTTTTAGCCTCACTCTATAAAAATTTAGGTTGGGCTTATTTCCAAAGTAATCTTTTTGATCAAGCTGAAAAATCCCTGTTAAAAGCGATAAATTACGATCATAACTGTATTGCTGCTTATTATCTTTTAGCACAAGTTAAAACGGCTCAAGGAAAGAAGCAAGAAGCGTTAGAGTTTTGGAAACAAGCCTCTAACTGTCCTGTTGGAAAAGCGGGGGTAAGGAAACCTTGGGAGTGGCCAGAGCTTGAAAGCTGGGAGTTAGAAGCTCGTCGCCAATTGCAGAGCGAATCAACTTCTTGATCTTGATATTTCTATTGATATTAACCTTAAGTCAAAGCTCAATCTTAACGAGAATGTAGAAAGACGTAGCG
Organism: Candidatus Obscuribacterales bacterium; assembly: GCA_036703685.1. GTDB lineage: Bacteria > Cyanobacteriota > Cyanobacteriia > Cyanobacteriales > Microcoleaceae > Planktothrix. The sequence continues at coordinate 3,208 of DATNRE010000136.1, read as the reverse complement.
TGCTACGTCTCTCCTTATTCCCTATTTTATAGAGCTTTTGTCCCAGAATTGCTGGCTTGGGCTTGGAATTTGTTGAATTCGATTCACACTGATTAGAATGAATGCTAATAAAATAGTAACTAAAATTCCCACAAATCCCCAGCCATCTGATTCTTCAAACCGTTGGTTACAAGTTGCACAGAATTTTTCATGAGGTCGATCTGGATGGTTTGTAATATGACATTTTGGACGACCACGCCGATCAACTGGACAAGACATAATCTTAATCCTCCAGATAGGAATTTTTACATTAATTGTTTAAGCGGGAGGAACTATGTCAATGCTGCCATCTTCATTTTCGGTTAGGGGTTGATTTTTAATCACTAGAGCCAGGGTGGGGCTATTAGCTTTGATGACGTTTCTATCAAAAATATAAGATGATTTATTTCCTGATTTTAGGTCAGCTTCAAGTGAAATAAAACCTGAACTTCCTACAAATCCGCTACACAAAACATACACAAGAATATCCATCGCAATTGTCTCCTTGCATTTATTGAAAATATTGGGGTTAATACTCAAAGCTAGAAAAATAAAAACTAAAAAAATGCACCCTAAACTTTAATCTTGTCAATTTTAGTTTTTATTTCACTAACTAAATGATTAAACGTAGAGGTTGTCAGAAATATTCCATTAATTAGAACAAACTAACCTAAAATTTCTTGAGAAATTTCAGTCAGCAGTAGTTGGCATTGTTGTTTGAGTACCGAGGTGACCGGTAAATCTGAGATTGTTCCTTTAATTACCATTAAAGCTTTGCTTCCCAGTCTTTGCTTGACCTCGGACTGTGGCATTTGAGCAATTTGGACTAAAGATTGAATTTGTTCTAAGACATTAGCTTGGTCTAAAGGAGATAAATCCGTATTTTGTTCAAAAAGCTCCCGTAATTTTGCGAGAATTTCTAAGAAAGGTTTGAGTTCTGTTTCTGGTGTCGATAAACCCCGTAAATCATCCCACATTAAAGGGACTTCTGAGGGATGTTGAAAGATGACTGGAAGCCAACTTGCACAAGGATATTTATCTTCTTGGGCGTGCAATTTTTCTCGCGCTTCCCGCACTGCGGTATAGAGAGTTTTACCTCTGGAAAAAGCCGAGAGAAAAGATTTTAAAAATTCCGTTGCAATTAGATCCGGTACAGGTTCTCGCATGACAATAATTTGAGCAATCTGCAAATCTGCTAAATCTCGCGCTAACCCTAACCCATCGCAAGAGTTAAAAATTGCTAATTTTAATCCTCGCTGTACTGCAAACCGTAAAGCATATTTTAGGTCAGGAACCGTTAAACACTCATTGGGGTTAATATAAATGACACCGGATTCTTCTTGCGTGATACTATGTCCGGCAAAAAATAGAATATCCCAGCCCATTTCATCTCGAAGATGAACATCAACATCAATGCGTTTGGGTTCCTCTAAAACGGTTACATCTGCCCCGACAATCTGCTGAAGAATTGCTCTATCTTTTTGAACATTAATGCCATTATCACTATTCCCTAAAATCGCTAAAATTCTCACCCGTTTTTTGGGAAAAGTTGACGTGATAGGTTCAGCTTGATCATATTGGGGTAAACTTAACCCGACTTCTGCTTTTGGGTAATGGTCAAAGAGATTCCAAACGTGCCAAGGGAGTCGCAAAAGGATATAATTTTCGGTCTGAATCATAAATCGAGTTTCATCTTGAGGGCTGATTTTTTGTTGGAACCGCTCTTTAACTGAAGAAAAAGATTCTGAGTTCAGCCAGGTTTTTAGCTTAATTTCTAACACCGTTGCAAACTGCCTACATGAATCCAAATCTGATAAAATATTAATTTTTTTAGCTTTAATTCGTGATTTTTCTGAGGGGTGGAATTTTTCATAGAGAGATTTCCACTGATGATAAACAGCTTCGAGTTCAGGAAAAGCAGGTAAAGATGCTGAAATTTCTGTACTGGGTAACATCCCATCTTGACCAATTTGTATTGTCGTTAAAAATCCGGTTTTAAAATCTCCTTGAATAATTTTTAAAATGACTAATTTGCCTGAGCGACTCTGATTCTTTTTCAAAAATCTGGGTTCTTGTACAATTTCCCGACTAGCGAGGAATCGCACAACCTCCATCATATTAGAGTTAAGTTGGCGATAGTTCAAAAGCTCTGATTCTTGAATTTTTAATTGTTCTTGATATTGAGATTCTAAAGTTTTTATTGCCTCATCATAATTTTGAGTAAAATCTTGATGGATTTTCGCTTTGTCGGCTTCTGGAGGAACTTGTACTCGGACAATAAAGACTCCATCTTCTTTATCTTCTATTTTTTGAATTTTTAATTCTGTTTCTTGATTTTGAACTTGAACTTTTTTAAAGGAATAGATAAATGCCCGCCAATCAATTCCTTCTCGGAAAATTAAGTCAATGGTATTTAAAACTTCCTGGAACAGTTTACTAAATTCATCAGCTTTAAATTCGCCACTACTGGGACGACGTTCTCGATCATCAGTTCCGGGTTTGGCCTCTTCTAATAAATAAATAAATTTACAATTCACCCACAATAAATTTGTTGTACTATCAATATTCCAAGTGCTTAAACCGTAAGTGCCTGTAAAACGAGATTCTTTAAAATTTGTTCCGATTGCTTGAGTTTGGCTGAGGTTTGCCCATTCTAAATTGGCATTCTCTAACGTCGCTTCACTTAAGTTTGCTTCTCTCAAGTTACTGTATTCTAAATTGGCATTCATCAAGTTTGCACCTTGTAAATTAGCACCAATATAGGATTGCTCATACCCATTTAAACTCACCAATAGTTGCTGAACTTTTGGAGCAGTTAAAATCGTACCGGCAACTTTTGCCCATTCTAATTTTTGGGCTTGATGCCATCGGGTATGATGAGTATCAGCGTTGCTGAAATCCGTACTTTTGAGTAATGCTTGATTGAAGTTCGTATCGGTTAAATTAGCTTTGACAAAACGAGTGCCACCCCAACTTGCAAGGTTAATGGCGAATTGTTGCAGTAGGGTATTTTTTCCATCTTGATCTAAAATGCTTTGACTAATTGATCGGGTAATTAAAACTAGCGTTGCTGCCAAGATAATCGATAAAATCACTAATCCAACTAAGGCTATTATTCCTTCCTGATTCGATTTAAAGTCATCAGCTTTTTGATTAAAAAACTCAAAAACTCGTTCGTCAGCATTTTTAG
>DATNRE010000135.1:0-3082 GCA_036703685.1 Candidatus Obscuribacterales bacterium | reverse complement strand
GGCTCTAATTTTTTCCATCAGCAGGGTATCGGCTAATAAACTGTAAAGTCGCAGTTGATCACCGCCGGTCATAAATACCCCGGTACAGGTCTCCAAGAAGGCGTGCCACTTGGGATCTTCACAATGATGGCGTTCGCGAATATCAAAGACGGCAATGGATTTTGCCCCCATTTCCTCAAAGATTTTTTGGTATCTCTCTCCTTGAACTGCGGGTTCGCGGGAGGCGGAAGGAATGATGGCAAGGTTGGCCTCGGAAGCACCAGCCCGGTGAACAAAGGTTTGCAGAATCTCACGTCCATGAACTTTGTCTTCTGCTCCACCAATAATCATGATAGAGGTTTTGGTTTGTTGGGGAATCATGTGTTCAAGGGCTTGAGATGTCAACTGCTGCATAGTGTGTCTCCTCGAATCAATCTATACTGGGTTCAGCTACGGGAGTGATTAGGTTAGTCTTCCTGGTCTATGGGGTGGTTTTTGATTTCCCTGTGCAGACAGAAATAACCTGATTTCCCACTCTCCCCTGTCTAAATTGGGGGTGGAGTCCTCTGATGAAAGGAGAAGGGTAACGGGTTTCTGGGGGTAGTCACCCCAAGGATCGGCCTTGGACTCCCAATTATTCCACAGGTAAATTTCACACCGAACCCAATTCTGGTAGCAAAGCCAGGCTCAAAAAAAGCTGATCCATTTTAGTATATTTTGATACGAATTAACAAATATTTTAGTTTATGGACTATCATATACCATGGGATGTTTGTTACAAGTTTGAGCCTAAAAAATTTTTAAGCCTAAGTGATCAATTAATAATACTGTGCGTTTTGACATTATTACTCTATTCCCTGATTTTTTTAGTTCTCCCCTTAGCTCAGGTCTTCTGGGTAAAGCCCTGGGGAAAGAAATTGCCCATGTCCATTTAGTTAATCCCCGGGATTTCACCCAGGACAAACATCACCGGGTGGATGATGAACCTTTTGGGGGCGGTGTGGGCATGGTTTTAAAACCCGAACCGATTTATGCGGCCGTTGAGTCCTTGCCCCTATTACCCCGGCGGGAAGTGATTTTTTTGACGCCCCAAGGGGAACAAATGCACCAAGGGTTATTCCGAGATTTAGCGTTAAACTGTGATCAGATTGTCTTAATTTGCGGACATTATGAAGGCATTGATGAACGAATTATCCCCTTAGTAACCCGGGAAGTTTCTTTGGGAGATTTTGTTCTCACCGGGGGAGAAATTCCGGCAATGGCACTTTTAAATGGAGTGGTGCGATTATTACCTGGAACTGTAGGAAAGGAGGAATCTCTCAAAGCTGAAAGTTTTGAACAGGGATTACTAGATTATCCCCACTATACTCGCCCGGCGGTGTTTAGAGGAATGCCGGTTCCTGATGTTTTATTATCAGGACATCATGGCAAAATTGAGCAATGGCGAAAACAACAACAACTTCAACGTACCCGTGAACGTCGCCCGTATTTGTGGCAAGATTGGATCAACGAACACCCGGAGGAACGGGTTTAACTGACGAGGGGGTTTGGGGGAGCGATAAGTCCCACACTGAATTTCACAAAACAAAAAAACAACCACCAAATCAGTGTGGGTTACATGGACTCCCCTAAGTTGATTTTGGTCGGTCAATCCCGACAAAATTAACAATAATATGTTAGAGTATATCAAAGAGTTTTGAAAGCAACAATGTTTCAAGGGTATAAGTTCCGAATCTATCCAAATACCGAACAGCAAATCGCCTTAGCCAAAAGCTTTGGTTGTTGCCGTTGGTATTGGAATTATGCCCTAAATTTGTGTCAAGAAACCTATAAAACAACAGGGAAAGGATTATCCAGAAAAGTGATTCAAGGATTGTTACCTCAACTCAAAAAGGAATATCCTTGGCTGACAGATACCTATTCTCAATGCCTACAAGTTGTCGCACTCAACTTATCTACGTCTTACAAAAACTTCTTTGAGAAACGGGCGAGATTACCTCGGTTCAAATCCAAACATGGCAGACAATCAATCAGTTATCCCCAAAACGTTAAATTTGAGGGAGATTACCTGAAATTACCCGGTAAAGTGGGGTTGGTTTATTGTCGTCGCCACCGAGAATTTAAAGGGCTAATCAAAACCGTTACTATCTTAAAGAATCGTGATGGGAAATACCACGCATCGGTGTTAGTTGATGACGGCAAGGAAACACCCAACCTATCAACCAATGGAAAAGCAATTGGCATTGACTTAGGATTAACACACTTTGCAATCACCAGCGATGGAGATAAATATAGTAACCCCAAACACTTTGCTAAACATCAACGCAACTTAAAGCGAAAACAACAAAAATTATCTCGTAAACAAAAGGGAAGTAATAGTAGACAAAAAGCAAGATTAAAAGTTGCCAAAGTCCACGCTAAGATTGCTCGTTGCCGAGAAGATTTTCTACACAAGCTATCCCGCAAGATAGTCAACGAAAACCAAGTCATTGCTGTAGAAGATTTGGCAGTTAAGAATATGGTTAAAAACCACAAGTTAGCTAAATCAATTAGCGATTGTGGTTGGGGACTGTTTGGTACAATGCTCAAGTACAAAGCCGAAAAAGAAGGGAAAACCTATATCGAAATTGATCGGTTTTTCCCTTCTTCTAAAACTTGTAACGTCTGTCTAAATCAAGTGGGTAGTTTACCACTTGATATTAGAAGTTGGACTTGTGAACATTGTCAAACAACCCATGACCGAGATATTAACGCTTCAATTAATATCAAAACTGAAGCCTTGCGGATTTTATCGTTGGGAACCAGCGATACTGCTAGTTTGAGGGGATGTCAGTCACCAGAACAAACTTCTGTTTCTTCTGATGCTATCCCCGTTGATGCTAGAAGCCCACACTTACTCGTACCAGAAGTGTGGGTAGTTCACTTTGCCTTTCTAACCTATTAAACTGAAGCAGTCAACGTTTAGCTTTGATTCTAGCCTCTGGTTGCTAATCGTTAAGGGCTAAGGTTTATTCGTTTTTAATCCCCATGAATACTGATACCCCAGAAGAATTAATTCAAGCGATTGATTTGGCGTTGGGTCAAGGGAATTTCAATCAAGCTA
>DATNRE010000134.1:0-2192 GCA_036703685.1 Candidatus Obscuribacterales bacterium | reverse complement strand
CGTCTGTTGGGATTATGTAAGAGTCGAATTCAACTGATGGAAAATCAGAATATTCATAACTTCAATATCATTGATGGCCGATGGCTTTTACACTTACTGAAGGTTGTCTTAGTTCATCTGTAAGGTATAGTAGACGTAGGGAAGGTAGAGCTAGGAATAGTAATATTAATGCTGGTAGAATGGTTCATACTGTTTCTACTTGTTGTGCTTCTGTAGTAAACCGAGATGAGTATTTATTAAATATTAAGGCGATTAGTGCATATCCGACTAATGTAATGACAAGAGTTAAAACGAGTAGGGCATGATCATGGAATGCAATTATTTGCAGTATAATAGGTGAAGCAGCATCTTGGAATATTAGTTGACCTCATTGTGTCATCTAAGTGAGCTAATATATAGCACAGGCCTAATTAACAAATAGGTGCCTTTGGCATTCACTTAATAGTTATGGGTATGTAATTACGCCTGTTTCACTTAGGTTATGGAAGTCTAGTGGTAGTACATCGTTTCACTCTATTGATGATGGTATGTGAGGGCTGGCAATAACCCTGCGTTGAGCTGCAAGTGCTTCTCAAAGGATTGCAATAAATATAAGTAATGCCACGAACGAAAGTATAGATCCTATGGTTGATAATACATTTCATATTGTTATTGCGTCTGGGTAGTCTGAGTATCGACGTGGTATCCCCCTTAGGCCAAGAAAGTGTTGCGGGAAGAAGGTAAGATTCACCCCAATAAATATTAGGAAGAATTGGGCTTTAGATCATCGGGTGTGTAATGTTAGTCCTGTAAATAGGGGGAATCAGTGGTGAGTAGCAGCGAAAATTCCGAATACTGCCCCCATTCTTAATACGTAATGGAAGTGGGCCACCACATAATAAGTGTCATGAAGCATAATGTCTAGGGATGAGTTTGCTAAGCATACACCCGTTAGTCCCCCTATAGTAAAGAGGAAGATAAACCCAAGAGTTCAAAGCATAGATGTTGTGTATTTAATTTTTGAACCATGAATTGTAGCTAATCACCTGAATACTTTAATTCCTGTTGGTACTGCGATAATTATTGTTGCTGCAGTAAAATAGGCTCGTGTATCTACATCTAGACCTACGGTGAATATATGATGAGCTCAAACGATAAAGCCCACAATAGCGATTCCCATTATAGCATAGATCATACCTAAGGAACCGAATGGCTCAAGTTTAGCTGTGTTATATGCTACGATATGTGAGATTGCCCCGAATCCAGGTAAAATAAGAATGTAGACTTCAGGATGCCCAAAGAATCAGAATAGATGTTGGTAAAGAACTGGATCACCACCACCCGCAGGATCAAAGAATGATGTATTTAGGTTTCGATCTGTTAGGAGTATAGTAATAGCGCCTGCTAGTACAGGTAAGGTAAGCAGTAATAGAATTACTGTCAGAATTACTGATCACACGAATAATGGAATTCGTTCTAACCGTATACCTTTTCATCGTATGTTAATTATTGTGGTGATGAAATTGATAGCGCCTAAAATTGAGGCTACTCCGGCTAAGTGGAGTGAGAAGATTGCAAGGTCTACGGATGGGCCCGAGTGTGCAAGATTTCTCGATAGTGGAGGATAAACGGTTCACCCAGTTCCAGCCCCTTTTTCAACCGTTGCAGATGATACTAGAAGAATTAAGGAAGGGGGTAGTAGTCAAAATCTTAAGTTATTTAATCGTGGAAATGCTATATCGGGCGCCCCTAATATAAGTGGGACCAGTCAATTGCCAAAACCACCAATGTAGATAGGTATTACCATAAAGAAGATTATCAGGAATGCATGGGCTGTAACTAGAGTGTTATATAGTTGGTCTCTGCCCAGGAAAGAGCCAGGTTGAGCTAATTCTAAGCGGATTAAGAGGCTTGTACCTGTTCCCACTATTCCAGCTCAAATTCCAAATACGATATAAAGGGTTCCAATGTCTTTATGATTTGTTGAGTAAAGTCATCGCATATACAGTCATCACTACTAACCCTAGGAGACTGGTTCCAGGTAAGACTAGTAATATTGAGGTTTTAGATTTTTGAGTGTGTGTTATTATGGTTGTTGAGGATGTAATTATATTAAAGGCCAAATTTAAATAGAAGTAAAGGTTTATGTACCTGCCAAGCAATAATGGAATTAGGGTTAGTGTATCTGAGGATATTAAAGCTATAATTAATAG
>DATNRE010000133.1:0-9951 GCA_036703685.1 Candidatus Obscuribacterales bacterium | reverse complement strand
AATGAATGTAGCCGAGACACACTAACAGACCGAGGGCTTGACCTCATTTTTATTAACTACTCCAGTTTCTCTGCAATCTTCAGTGTTTCTGAACTCAATTTCATATCTCTAAACTGAGCAGTCTTTATAATATAAAGATTGCTCTTGAGTATTTGATATGCAATAGAGATTTCTGACTTATAGACTTAAATAGACTTAACCAATTTAATATTATAAATTAAGATTTCGGTTTAATGTTTAATATAATATTATAAATTAGGATTAAAGTATTTAATTTAATTACTACGGAGGTTTTGACAACAAGCATAAGTATCGAATAACCCGCCCACTAAACTACAGGTTAGGGCAATAACTAAACAGCCTTGTAAGGGGTGACCATTGCCAAAGGTGGCGAGAAATTTGAGCATTTGGTTACAGCCTAACACCCCCAAATTTTGGATAACCGGGAGGTGACTCATCAGGACAAAGGTGATTAATCCCACTGCAATCAATAATAGGGGGGCAATAAAACTAAAGGTGATTGCTAGTAGCAAAGAACGAAGAAAATGGGGCAAAATACTCATAAATTTGTCCAAAGGAGATCGACTATCTTCAGCTTGTTGGTGAGTTCCGTTGACCTCACTTAGATGGGGGAACACGGAAAATCTAGGTTATTAATTTCTAAGATAGGAGCAATCGCACCTTTTAATCGAATCTGTGAGAAATCTTAAATATAAAGTCAAAAAAATTAAACTTTATGCGTTATAAATCTTCAATAAGATTTGTATATTTTTAGTGTTCCGTTGAACTTTATCCTATTGTTATTCCCTTGAGTAATTCTAAAACTCGTTCCAGCTTTGGACTTTGGCTACAGCGATTTATTGCCGCCCTATTATTGGCGGGTCAAGTGGTGGTGCATTTACTCCAGGGTAAAATTCACCGTCGTAACACTTTGGAACAAATGGTGATAGTTGGCCCAGAATCCTTAATGATTGCTCTGCTCACGGCTAGTTTTGTGGGGATGGTATTTACAATTCAGGTGGCGCGGGAATTTGTGGCTTTGGGGGCTGTGAATATTGTCGGAGGAGTTCTGGCTTTGTCCCTAGCCCGGGAACTGAGCCCGGTATTAACGGCCGTGATTGTGGCGGGGCGGGTCTGTTCGGCTTTTGCGGCGGAAATTGGTACGATGCGGGTGACGGAACAAATTGATGCCTTATATATGTTGAAAACTGACCCGGTAGATTATTTAGTTATTCCCCGGGTGATTGCTTGTTGTGCAATGTTACCGATTTTAACCGTTATTTGTTTGGTAACGGGATTAGCTGGAGGTCTATTGATTTCTACTACTATGTACAATATTTCCTCAACGGTCTTTTTAGATTCAGTCCGAAATTTCTTGCAAGTTTGGGATGTGTGTAGTGGCTTAATTAAAGGCTTAGTTTTTGGGGCGGCTATTGCTATTATTGGAACCAGTTGGGGATTAACGACAACTGGAGGGGCAAAAGGTGTGGGTCAGTCCACAACAACAGCCGTTGTCACCGCCCTATTATCAATTTTTATTATTGATTTTTTCCTCTCTTGGATTATGTTTCAAGGGATGGGAAGCACGCTAAATAGTTAATAATAAACCTTTGGGTTGCAGCTTGGAAAGTTCCCACACTCTCTACAATTGTGGTAATATTTATCTAATTTTTTGATCTCCAAAATTACAAAACTTATTATAAGATAGCCCGATCAAAATCTACTATTTTGTATTATTTACTGATTCAGTTTGTATGAAATCAACTTTTAATAAGTAAAAATTATTTATGATATGAGAAATATTTGTTATACTTATAAAACCGTAGGGTTATTCATATACTAATATCTATGGTATATTTATATTCAACAGTAAAAAATCTATGTAGCTGGGGAAAGTTAACGAGACTTAAACCCGCTATAAAGCCCTAGAAATAGGGTTTGACACCCTTCTAATCTTTCTGCAAACCGAACAATAGGTCACACCAATGGCTGATTTTCTTCTAAAAACCATCTGGTGGATACCCTGCTACCCCTTAATCGGAGCTTTGTTATCTACCCTCTGGTTCCCCTCCATTACTCGACGCACGGGCCCCCGTCCGGCGGGCTATGTCAATATTATCAGCACCCTATTCGCCTTTGTCCATGGGTTATTTGCCCTGAGCATCATTTGGGGCCAGCCGTCCCAAGCCTTAATCATTCCTTGGTTTAGTGTCGTTGACCTCAACCTATCAATTCCTTTAGAAATCTCTGTTGTCACCCTTGGTGCCATCTTAGTGATTACGGGGTTAAATCTCCTCGCCCAAATTTATGCCATCGGTTACATGGAAATGGATTGGGGCTGGGCGCGCTTCTATTCCCTTTTAGCCCTATTTGAAGCCGGATTATGTGGGTTAGTCCTGTGTAACTCCCTGTTCTACAGTTACATTATTCTGGAAGTTCTCACTTTAGGAACTTATTTATTAGTGGGATTATGGTTCAATCAACCCTTAGTTGTCACCGGAGCCAGAGATGCCTTTTTAACCAAACGGGTCGGAGATTTATTCCTATTAATGGGAGTGGTTGCTCTGTTTCCCCTTGCGGGAACTTGGAATTTTACCGAATTAGCCCAATGGTCACAAACTGCCCAAATTGATCCGAAAGTAACGACCCTATTAGGATTAGCATTACTGGCGGGGCCATTGGGAAAATGCGCCCAATTTCCTTTGCATTTATGGTTAGATGAAGCAATGGAAGGCCCCCTTCCCAGTACGATTTTACGCAATTCTGTAGTAGTTGCCTCTGGAGCTTGGGTCTTAGTTAAAATGCAACCCGTTTTAGCTTTATCTCCTTTAGTAATGTCAACGATGGTCTTAATTGGGTTGGCAACATCCGTGGGAGCCAGTTGTATTGCTATTGCTCAAATTGATATAAAACGCGCCCTTTCCTATTCCGTTAGTGCCTATATGGGCATTACTTTCATTGCGGTGGGAACCGGACAAACTCAAGCGGCTCTTTCTTTACTATTAACCTATGCTTTACCCATGGCATTATTAGTCATGACCACCGGGGGAATTATTAGTAATAATGTCACCCAAGATTTAACCCAATATGGCGGTTTATGGTCACGGCGTCCGATATCGGGATTGTGTTTTTTAGTGGGAATGACCTCCTTAGTTGCTGTTCCTCCCTTTGGCGGTTTTTGGACAATATTAAAGTTAGCAGAAAACCTCTGGAATACTCAACCTGCCATTGCACTATGCCTGTTTTTAGTCAATGGTTTAACCGTCTTTAGTTTAACCCGAAAATTTGGGTTAATTTTTACCGGAAAACCCAAACAAATGACGACCCGCTCCCCAGAAGTTTTATGGGCAATGGTATTACCTATGACAATTTTAGCGGGATTTTGTTTACATACTCCCTTGTTATTAAAACAATGGAATTTATTACCCCAAGTAGAAATAATTAATCTAACGGTTGCAGGTTTATTAATCACCTCGACGGTTTTAGGATGGGGACTCAGTGCGATGATTTATTGGAATAGTAATTGGCAAAAACCTGTTAAACTTCCTTCCCAAGCCCTACAAGACTTCTTTGCTTATGATTTTTACACGGCAAAACTGTATCGAGTCACCATTATTTTTGTCGTGGGGTTAATCTCTAATACAATGTATTGGATTGACCGCTATATTGTGGATGGATTTGTTAATTTAGTTGGAATAGCAACGGTTTTTAGTGGGCAAAGTTTGAAATACAATGTTTCCGGTCAAACCCAATTTTATGCTTTGACGATCATTTTTGGAGTGACTTTACTTTTAGGATTTTTTACGCTGAATTTGTTTTAAAAGAGTTCCCGATTTTCCTCTATAGCACTACGCGCTAGGGAACAGGGAACAGGGAACGGGGAACAGTAAGCAGTGAAAGGGTTTCAGAACTCAAAATTGTCCTAACTGCAATGCGTAGCGCTATATAATCCATCCCAAGGATGAATTTTCCAAATCTTCCCATCTAATAAATTAAATCTAAAAAAATCGTGAACAAAACTCAACAAAACTTAAACATTTCCCGTCGAAATTTATTAAAGTTTGGCGCGGGAGTGGCGGGAACAGCGGCCTTAACGGTGGGGTTAGGAACAAAAATCAGTGGTTTTAAAACCCAACCCGCTATTGCTCAAAACAATATCACCCCCGATGAAGTCTTAAAACAACTGTTAGAAGGAAACCAACGATTTATCGAAAATAAACGAAAAAATCCGAATCAAACCTTGACCCGAGTTCAAGAAGTTGCCCAGGGACAAGCCCCCTTTGCCGCAATTCTCAGTTGTGCTGATTCCCGAGTGCCTGCGGAAATTATTTTTGACCGAGGTTTGGGAGATTTATTCGTAGTGAGAAATGCCGGAAATATTGCTACTGCGGCAGAAATTGGCAGTCTTGAATTTGGCACATTAGTATTAGGAGCCAAAGTCCTAATGGTGATTGGACATCAAAGTTGTGGAGCGGTCAAAGCGACCATGGCGGGTAATGCAGTTCCAGGTCAAATTTCTAGTATTTTAGATGCAATTAAACCGGCAATCAAACCCAATCAAACCTTAGAAGAAGCGACCATTGCTAATGTTAAATTGGGAATCAGTCGTTTACAGGCTTCTCCAGTTATTTCCCAACTCATTAAAGACGGGAAATTAAAAATAGCAGGAGGTTACTATAACCTAGAAACGGGACAGGTGCAAGTCGTTACTTAAAGCCACCTTAAGCAAGTTTATAATCAGGCTTATTTTGCCGTGAATCTGGGATAAACTTGCTTGAGATACTTTTCAATCCATGGCATTAACCAGGTAAAACAACATGAACCAAGATTACAATCCAACCCGTAGACATTTATTACAATATGGTGTTTGCATTGTTGGAACAGCCTTGTTCACGGCGGGAATAACAACAAAATTTTTAAACCAAGAACAAAAGAAAACTCTCGCAGAATCTTCTAGTTGTGAACCCGAAGAAATAACCAGGGAAGTAGCTTTGGAAAGATTAATGTTAGGAAACAAACGGTTTATGGAACATAAACAGAAACATCCTAACCAAAATCGGGAACGAATCAAAGAAGTTACTAAAGGTCAAAAACCCTTTGCAGCTATTTTGGGCTGTGCTGATTCCAGAGTAGCACCCGAGATTATTTTTGATCAAGGTTTGGGCGATATTTTTGTGGTTCGTAATGCGGGGAATGTTGTTACCGCCGAAGAAATTGGTAGTCTTGAATTTGGAGCTTTAGAATTAGGAATTAACACTATTATAATTCTGGGGCATCAAAAATGTGGAGCCGTTAAAGCCACCCTGGAAGGAAATGCTGTACCTGGTAAAATTGGCAGTATCATCGATGCAATTAAACCTGCAATTAAAGGCAAACCAACTTGGGATGAAGCGGTTATTGCGAATGTGAAACTGGAAATAAAACGCTTAAAATCTTCTCCGGTTATTTCTAAATTAATTACCGATAAGAAATTAAATGTCGTCGGCGGTTTTTATCAATTAGAGACCGGAGAAGTCAAGATAATTGCCTAAAATTTTTGTGGAAATAGAAATTTTATCCCAAAAATTACTGAGAGTGTAATCAATAATTTATATTTCCATTATCAAAACTTTAAATATTGTGTTTTTACCGTTTTTAATCCTGGTAAGTTATGATTAATAAAGTTGGGAAACTAAATTTTTGGTTAACTTGAATATCCCTGAGATTACCCCTGATTTTAAAACCCTAAACCTATGTTGAGTGCTTTAATTATTATTCCAGTTTTGGCAGTTTTATTAATTGGACTTTTGCCCAAACAATTGTCAGCCTCTCAAGTGCGTTCCGTTGCCTTAGCCATAACGGGTGTGATTTTAATTTGGACAATAAAACTCGCCTTTGATTTTGATTTAACCAATCCTAATTTCCAATTACAAGAATATTTAGCTTGGATTCCCCAATTAGGACTTTCCTATAGTTTGGGAATAGATGGTTTATCCTTTCCTTTAATCAGTTTAAGCGGGGTTTTAACCTTTATTGTCATTGCCAGCACTCATGGAAATCTGGAGCGTCCTCGCCTCTATTACGCCATGATTTTATTAGTAAATGCAGCAATTGCCGGAGCTTTTCTCTCTCAGAATTTACTCCTGTTTGTTTTATTCTATGAATTGGAATTAATCCCCATTTATCTCTTAATTAGCATCTGGGGTGGTGAAAAACGCGCCTATGCGGGGATGAAATTTCTGATTTATACCGCCCTTTCTGGGATTCTCATTCTAGCCGCATTTTTAGGTATGGCGTGGTTAAGTGATGCCGGAAGTTTTGACTATTCTGCCATTCAAACCCAGACCTTTGAATTAACCACCCAGTTAATTTTGCTGACCATTTTACTATTAGGATTTGGGATTAAAATTCCCCTAGTTCCCCTGCATACTTGGTTACCCGATGCCTATGTGGAATCTTCTCCCCCCGTGACCATTTTATTAGGCGGAATTTTAGCGAAATTAGGAGCCTATGGTTTAATTCGGTTTGGTTTACAACTGTTTCCTGAAGCGTGGCAAGTTGTTAGCCCTACCCTAGCAACAATTGGGGTAATTAGTGTGTTATATGGAGCCTTAACCGCCATTGCCCAACAGGATATTAAACGCATGGTAGCCTATAGTTCAATTGGTCACATGGGCTATATTTTAGTCGCGGCGGCGGCGGCGAATGAATTAAGCTTAATTGGAGCCATTGCTCAAATGGTTGCCCACGGTTTAATCTTGGCAATTCTATTTCAATTAGTGGGAATTGTAGAAGAAAAAGTCGGAACCCGGGACTTAAATATTCTCAATGGTTTAATGAACCCGGTTCGCGGTTTACCCCTAACCAGTTCTTTATTAATTATGGCAGGAATGGCCAGCGCTGGTATCCCCGGTTTAGTGGGATTTGTCGCCGAGTTTCCCGTCTTTCAAGGGACATTTTCCGTCTTCCCAATTCATAGTTTATTGTGTATTATTGCCTCCGGTTTAACGGCTGTTTATTTCGTGATTCTCCTCAACCGAACTTGCTTTGGTAAACTGGATAATAAATTAGCATATTATCCGAAAGTCACCTTATCGGAACAAGCTCCCGCCTTAATTTTAGCCGTGTTTATTTTCATTCTGGGGATACAACCGACTTGGTTATTTCGATGGATGGAACCCACCGCTCAAGCCATGGTTATTGCTTTAAATCAATCTGTTCCTACCCAAATTGCAATTAAACAATAAACCCGTAGGGGCGGGTTCAAATCAATCTTTGTGAACCCACCCTTAACCTAAATAAACCCACCCGCTATATCCAACTTTTTAACAATAATTCAAACCAGGAAAAATTATGACCACTGCAACTTTATCTCAAACAAAATTACCCCCCTCAACCCATGAGTTTTCCGAGATTATTCACCGTTTAGAAGCTGGGGGAGCCATGTTACCCGATACCCCAGAAAACCTCATGCAAATTATCGGAATTTATAAAGCCTATGCCGTACCCATGGATTTCTATTGGCGGGATTTACTGTATATTGCAGAACAGGTATTTTTAAATCCTTTACCCTTTTTAAAATACTTTATTCCTCAAGAATATTTAGATCTCCATAATCATTATGCAGGCGATGATGCTGATTTAAGAATATGGCGAGGAGAAGCAACAGCACACCCGGAATTATTGGCTTTTATAGAAAAGGGTGAAACTGTAAAAATGCCAAAATTATTGCATCATTTATGGCATGACCGGGTAAATATGGAATTTGCAGAAGCTTGTATGCAAGCCATGTTTTGGCATCGAGATATGGGGGGACAATTTGATCCTTATTTAGATACGGATGAATATAAAACTAACGCAGATAAAGCCATTAAAGCCTATTTTAAGAAAAATCCGATGATGATGGGATTATATAAACTATTCCCAGATTTATTCTTAGAACAGGTCAAAATGATGTCCTATTATAGTAATTTAGGACTATTCTGGGAAGTGATGGCACCGGTATTTTTTGAAATGAGTGATCTCTATGATGAAGGCAAAATTACCAGTGTTCCTGAAGCTATGAATTTTTTGGTTAATGGGATTTTTGCCATTGCGGGGCGACCCATTTATCATCATGTTTATATTGATGGGAAATGCTATGAAATTATCCCTAAATCTAAGGGGTTTATGTGGTTATATGAAGCGGCATTACCCTACGTTGAAGCAGTATTTTATCGCACGTCTCCCTTCCGAGGAACAAAATCCTATAATGCTCAAGCCCAGCAAGTTCCTAATGATCAAAATGACTTCCATTATGGGATTCTTTATGCTGATATTTTTCCGGTTGGGACAGCCGGAATTCCTCCCACATTATTAATGCAAGATATGTTACATTTCCTGCCTCCTTATTTAGTGGAATATTATCAAAAACATTGTCGAGGGGAGGATGATATGTTGATTCAGTTAGCTAATACTTTTCAACGGTCAATGTATTGTGTTACATCTGCGGTTATTCAAGCGTTACGCACGGCTTTATTGTATCCTTTAGATGATCAAAATCCTAAACATTTGATCGCAAATCGGCAATTTTTTGAAGCTCAATTAGATCGATTTAAACGTCCTGAAGCCCGGTTAAGAGATATTCAAAACTCTGATTATCGTTAAATTGGATGTGGGGTGTAGGATGAGTTGTTTAATGTTTATCCCATTAAATTTTCTACACCCTCAATTCCTAACGTTGCTTGTTCAATAATTCTTCTGTATTGTAATCGCCATTGTAAGGCATTAGAAATAGTTAAATAACCGAGTTCAGGTGGATCATTTATAATTCTTTCTGCTAACATTTGCCTTCCAATTTCATCAACGGGTAAATTACGTTCTTCTAAAAAGGAAATAACATCATCTAAATTTCCCTGACGACGCAAAATTTCCCGTAAACCATAGGTTGTTTGATAATCTGCTGTTTGATCTTTATGCACAAAAACAGCATTTTTAAAAATTAACCGACTTGCTTTTAAATTATCTTGATCAATTTTTTCATAAGCTAAAACTAGAAGATGATATCCTAACCCATATATTTTTTGACTCGCATCTCGAAAAGGACAAGAAGATTGAGGTTGACGAATGGATGTTACTTTTAGATCAACAAGTTGATCTGGAAAATCAATACCGTTAGCGGCACTTCCAGAAGTATAAATATATTTGGCTTTTAAATATTGATTAAAAACTTGTTCAACATAAGTACCTACAGCTTTTCCATCGGTAATGCCATATAAATTAGGAATAGCTTCTGAACTTAATATCTGAGCAAAGTTTCCTGCTTCATTCTTGAGTAATGATATTGTTAATTGCTCCATAAAATAGAAAATTTTAAGTAAATAAAGTTAACTGTTGATATTTTTTAGGTTGAATCGTTATATTTTTTTGTCCAATTCTTTTACAAATCCATTCAATACAAATGGGAACAACAGCATTACCAAATAAAGCATATTGATCGTAAATTTTAGCGACTCGACACCAATTATCAGGAAACCCCATTAAACGGGCATATTCTATCGGAGTTAGTCGTCTAAACTTATTACCAATTTGATATCTTTCATAATGTCTGGAGGTAGATGCGGTCAAAGTGGAAGCAACTCCATTAACACCAAAAATAGTATATCCTAACCTTGCACCTCCCTCTTGGTTATATAAAATTTCTACGCCATTATAATAGCGGTTGACTGCTTTACTGTGTTTAATTCGTTCTAACGTATCTGGGGTAAAATCAAATTGAGGCTCAATTTCTGATTCTGATTGAAGAATATCTTTTAATTGGGTAGGGGGATAGAGATTAGGAAAGATAGGAAAGGATTGACTATACATTTTGTTTTGATAAGCAATTCCCCAAGGATGGTTTTTAATCTTTAAATCTAAAATAGGAGATAAATATTTCTCAATATTCTCTAAATCATAATTCAAGTATTCAGTCTCACTTTGATTTAAAAAAAC
>DATNRE010000132.1:0-6720 GCA_036703685.1 Candidatus Obscuribacterales bacterium | reverse complement strand
GTCTGAAACCATAACTGTTTGGCTCGAATTTAGCCTCCCATTCTGGTTCTAACGCTAATTTGACTAACGCTTGTAATGCTCTGTCGTCTATTGTGGGTATTCCTAATGGACGGGTTTCGGTTGTGCCAGGTTTGGGAATATTAACTCTGCGAGTTGGTTTTACCTTATTGGTTAACTTTAATCGTCCTACCAAGTTCATACGTTGCTTTGGGGTCAGAGATTTAACTCCATCCACACCTGCGGTATTTTTACCTTGATTATCTTGTGTTACCCGACGTACTGCAATACATTTTGCTGACCAGGAATTAATCAGGGTCTTTTGAAGTTTGCGAACTGCTTTAACATCGCCTCGTTCACTCGCTCGAAATATGCGCTTTTGCAACTTGAACGTCAATCTTTCAGCTTTGCGCCAATTGATTTGGTTCCATTCCACCGTCTGATTTTTATTCAGCGTTTGAGACATATATATTGCTACTTGTTCTATTTCTCTGGAATTACCGAGTATCTGTCTGCATATCCCTTGCATTACCAAGGGCATTCGCTTTTGACACCATCCCTTCCCTAAATATCATTCGTTAGCTACTTACTGGATTTCGACCTCTCCAGAGATATATAGGGGTTACTTCGTTCCGATTACACATTTGTTTGAAGTCTTTAGCGTGATGCTGTCCACCGGGTTTATGGGGCAGTGCTTATAAGTCGGGTGTAGAACCGCTTATGCCCTATCCTTGCCTTTTGGCTTGGTGTTATTCAAGGATTCTTTACCGTATTTCTCAACGGGTTTATTCTTGATTCAGCCATTACACCATTTATGTTAACGATGGTTCGGACACATCTTTGCTTACGCTACGCATGGACTTCTTGCTCGATAGTTACCAGATTTAGCTTCCAGTAGTTCTACCTTTTAACCCCGCTTTAGCCTGTTGGTTGCTACCCAATCAAACTAGGGGTTATGCTTTCACCTCAGCACTTGAGGGATGGGACTTAATTCACGGAATTTCACCCATAAATGTAACCAGTTGTCACTAACTGTCTCAGCAGTTAGGCTAACCGTCCCATAGGCTTTTCAGCTTATTTTAGGTTAAACGAATCGCACCACCACATACATATCTTGATAGGGGGTTTTTTTATAGGCTAATACCTTGGTAATTCCATGAACATAAATATCCCAAGGTGTGATATACTCACTCACCCAAAAATCAGCTTTTAATTCGCTACCTGACATAATTACTTTGCCTCAAAAAATACAGATCCAATCTTCTAGGGTAGACCATTCTGGATCTGCTACAAAATCTTAAAGTGGCTTAACTTAACCTTAATCTTTTACTAACTAATACCGCTCTAATTTTTAACCATTGTTCGTTTCCGCCAAATTGTATAAGGAATAGAAACAAAGGCCGCAATTAAGGCATAGGTAATCAGCGAATCAATAATCCCACCTTTGATATAATCGAGATTAGGGAAATTTAAGCTAACCAGTAGAACCGCTAAACCCCCATTCCGAGTAGCCGTTGAATATGCCAAAACCGTTTGGGTTTCGGGTTCAGATCCGCCCAATAAATGACCACAGGCCAGGGAACCAATCGAGAGAAAAGCCATCGCCAAGTAAGCCCAAAATCCGGCATTCAGAACTTTTTCTAGGGTGAGCGCCAGCAGAATAATCACAACGAACAAAAGCATGAATTTGGCAATTTTAGTTACGGGCTCCACCAGATCCTCTGCAAGTTTGGGGGAATATTGAGCCAGTAAAACACCCATTCCCATGGGCAAAACTTGGGCAAAAAAGATTTGTTTGGCAATTTCTTGGGGCGACAACCAGGGTTCATTGGGAGAGAACTGAGCTAGAATCATCACTGTTAAGGGAATACTAATAATTGCTAGAATGCACACCATAAACTGTAAACTAGCGACAAATTTGGCATTTCCCCCAGCTTGCAGGCTTTTAAACGGGATCATCGGCGCACCCGGACAGGTAATCATTGCCCAAATCCCAATGTGTTGTGCCACGGTCAACCCCGGAATTAGCATGGTTAATGCCCCTAATAAGGGCACGGCAACGAATACGGAGACTAGCGATCGCAGCATTAGAGACGGTTGTTGACCCAACCAGATCACATCCTCAAATCGCCAACGAATTGCCATCGAAAACATCAGAGCAAAGATGGTCAGTTTGGCATAATTGATAAATATTGTCCTGACTATGGCTAGGGTGGGGTTAACGGGTACAGTTTGGTCAGAGATCCCCGGAACTTTTTGGGCAACCTCAACCTGATTACTCTCCTGGCGGTAGACCACCGTTTGCCCCTTCAAAATCTTTAACTCCGAAGCACCCAACGGGTTAATCACGACAATATATTTTTGGTTATTGATCGCCGCAACATATTGAATCGGATCTTTTTTGGGATCTTTAGCCCGGGTAATTGAAACCGGGGTTTTTTTCAGGGTTAGAGTTTTATTTTCCTTGTCATAGATATTGATATAAGCCTTATTTCCTTCTCGAAACACCCTCACCGCATAACGGTCATTTTGAAACAACAAAGCTGTATCGGCGGTTGGGATATCAGAGGAAGATTCATCTGACGCCGGAGACTGGGTTATTAACTCCTGACCATAAACTGTTTGATTCATTGCCGAATCAAAATTAGTGATGGCAAAGGATGCAGAGTCCAGTGTCACGGTCAGAATTACGGTGAAAACTGCCAGAATACTAATCAAAAAAGCTCGGCTAGAAATTTTTTTCGGCATTAGATCGGATTTTAAGCGAAACATAAATTAACTGTCCTAGATACTAAGGAGAACAAGTAGCTGCTGATACAATTTATTGGCATAATAAATGATAAAAACCCTGATTCCCCTAGATTATAGCCTGGCGTAATTATCCCAACTAAAATTGCATCATGCTTTAGGCTTAATCTTGTTTCCCCATGTAAAGTTAAAATGTATCAAAATGTATCTAGGATGGATTTTTTAGACCCAACTTTGTGCAATGCGAAATCATTACCATATTTAGTCTAATTTGTCAATTCCAAGTAACCCCAAAGCAACTATACTCTCAGTAATGACTATTTTATCAAAATTTTAAATAGTTTGATAAAAGTAAATTGAAATTAGTCTAAATTTTCCTTGACTTTTAGTTAATCATGAACAGAATGTTGCATAATAAGAAACGACAAGTAAATTCTGCCTTACTGCCACCATGAATACTAAGACCGTAAACTATGCTCCTATGGCTCCCGTGTCTTATTGGGATGCACAATTATACGATAGTCACCATGGCTTTATCTCCAATTTAGCTGTGGATCTCTTGGAATTACTTGATCCCCGTATAGGAGAACAAATTCTGGATCTCGGTTGTGGTACAGGTCACTTGAGTTACAAAATTACAAACACGGGGGCCGAAGTTACGGGGATTGATCACGCCTCAACCATGATTAAACGAGCCAGCCAAACCTATCCCGGTCTGAATTTTTTGGTCATTGATGGAGTCAAATTAGTCTGGAAAGAAGAATTTGATGCCGTCTTTTCCAATGCGGTTTTACATTGGATTAAACAACCGGAAAAAGTCATTTCTGGAGTTTATCGAGCATTGAAACCCGGCGGACGTTTTGTGGCAGAATTTGGCGGAAAAGGCAATATTGATACAATTATTACGGCCATTAATCAGGCTTTAGATGCTGCGGGACATCCCAAAAATAAAACCCTGAATCCCTGGTATTTTCCCAGTATTAGTGAATATGGAATGCTTTTAGAAACCCAAGGATTTGAGTTAAAGCTGGCAACCTTGGTGGAGCGTCCCACTCCATTAACGAATGGAGAAAAAGGCTTAAATAATTGGTTGAGAATGTTTGCTGGAGAATTTTTTCAAGGAATTTCATCCTCAGACCAACTCCATATTATGAGTGATATCGAAACTCGCCTCCGTCCTCAATTATTCAAAAATGGGACTTGGATAGCTGACTATAAACGAATTCGGATTGTAGCTAATAAAGTTAACTAATAGATTCAACAGGACTTATGCACGGGAGGTCAGAAACCGGGTTTCTTATTAGATATCTAGCGAGAAACCTTCATATTTTTTATAGAAACCCGGTTTCTTTGCGTAAGTCTTATTCAAGGGAAAAAGGGCATCTTATAATTAGTTTTATCCCTTTTCCCATCGTTAATTTGTGGGTTTTAATTCCCCCAACCCCCATAGATTTACTCAGGAAAATCCGGTAAAATCCAAGTAGGGGGCTGCATTCTTTTCTTCCGCATCGCTTCCTCCGCCATTTCTAACATTTGGTCTAAGGATGTATTATTGATAAAGTTCTCCGTTTCTGGGATATATTCCCGATTGGGGCATTTATCCCCCAAAACACAGCCATTTATACAGGCTTCTGCACAGTTAATTGATGTTTCTATCATCGGTTTCTCCTCTGTTGCGTTATCGGTCTTAGACTTGGAATGGGTTTGAGGTTCTCAACATCAAAAATTTTAACGTGAGTTGAATCAAAAAATCTATAAAATTAAGTTCAACTGGGTAGACCCGTTAAGAATGGTGAATTTTAGTAAAAAATCTATGAATAATTTTATCCAACGGCTAAAAAATTTGCCCTGGTCGTCTTTGTTACAAAGTGTCGCCTTGACTTATTTAATAGTGGCGATCGCAGAGGTTTTGACCCTCTGGGTCATCACTCAATCTCCAGCATTTAAACAAATGATGCTGCTTTTATTGACCCCTCCCCTGGGGATGTTGATTTTATTTGCCGTAGGGGTGGGAGTGGGAGTCTTATCAATTTATTTAATCGAAATTCAGCCCTCTAAAGTTTTCCTCAACGTCCCGTGTTTATGGGCATTATTTATTGGTTTATTAATTGTTTTATTCCTCTATAAATCTATATTTACTCCTGTGATTTTCCTGAGTACCTCTCAAATTACCACCATGGGAATTTTAATCGGTCTATTTTGGAAAGGGAGACCCTATTGGTGATAACTTTTCTCAACCCATAACTCCCCATTTTCTGCTTCAATATCCCACTTCATCCCAAATTTTCGCCAGATTAGTTGACCCGACTACTTGACAAAAATCTCGATTTAGGAGATAATATTCTTACGGCTAACATGAGCATACGCTTGACTTTTTAGTCAATATACCAACCCCCTAAAAGTCAACTATTTCGCCACAATCCTTAATCCTTCTCGATAATGGGCGATCGCGGTAATCACAGCAACGGAAAAATAAAACATCCGAATTCCCCAAAAACAAACCCCCATAATAATCGTAATTAAAGTCGGGGGAATCCCACTCACCCGCACAAATTTAGAGTTAACCTGTTGTTCCAAACGTTCCAATTCCTGCATTTGCAGTTGTCGGGTCGGAACCATCGGAAATTGTCCAGTATATAAATAAAACCCGAAAACCCCCTCCTGATTAATTCTCCGTTTGAGAAAAGAATCGGCTACCGTTTTCGCTTGGGGAAAGGAAAGATCATCATCCTGAGCAATATCCTCCACCCAAAGATTGTATTTAACTACTTGAGGAACCGCTAAAATAATGGGAATTAAAATAATTAGAAAAACCGTACTAATTTTTTGAGCATCCCGAGTGGGTAATAAACCCGTTGCGACTCCTAATCCCATTCCCAAAATTGCAAACACTAAAATATTAAGTAAATCAATAATTTCTAAACCCCTGAGTAAATCACCAAACATAAAAATGGGGTAAACAAATGTATGGGCGAGTTTTAGGACTAAAACCTTAATAGCGATCGCCACGACCGTCAAGAGCAATACAGAGAAAACAAACATGAAAGCGCTGATGACATAAATCGTAATGCGCTTTAGTAGTTTGGGTAAATTCATTACAGAGACTTAAAAGGTTAAGGGTGACTCGGGGATTGGCTTAGGGACTTTTGAGCCAGTTGGGTGATTTGGGCGATCGCCAACTCAGAAGGCAAGGGCTGACCCTGAGTATGTAACCATAACAAAT
The DNA here is from genome assembly GCA_036703685.1 of Candidatus Obscuribacterales bacterium. Classification (GTDB taxonomy): domain Bacteria; phylum Cyanobacteriota; class Cyanobacteriia; order Cyanobacteriales; family Microcoleaceae; genus Planktothrix. The sequence goes on along the minus strand of DATNRE010000132.1, from coordinate 752 downwards.
ACTCAATATTTCCGGCCGGGCCTTGAATCGGCGACCAAGTTAAATCTCGATATTGCCATCCCAAGGACATCGCAGCAGAACCCACTTGAAAGATAGCACGGGCATGATCCTTAGAATCTCGGACAACTCCCTTTTTACCCACCCGTTCCCTACCCACTTCAAATTGAGGTTTTACTAACAGTACCACTTCCCGATTCGGCTTTAACAATTGCCACAACGGGGGCAAGATTTTGGTTAAAGAAATAAACGAAACATCCACAACGGCAAAATCAGGATAATTTTCCGGTGGATGGGTTTCTCCATACAATTGATCGGGGGTTAAATAGCGCAGGTTTGTCCGTTCTTTTAAAACTACCCGAGGATCATTTCTAATTCCCCAGTCTACTTGTCCATAACCCACATCAACGCCATAAACTTTTTGTGCCCCGGCTTTTAATAAACAATCGGTAAATCCTCCGGTGGAAATTCCTCCATCTAAACAGATGCGATCGCTCACCTCAATTTTAAATTCTGCTAAAGCTTTAGCGAGTTTTTCTCCCCCCCTCGAGACAAAAGGCGATCGCTGTTTAACCAGAATCTTCGCTTCTACATTAACTTCTGTTCCCGGTTTATCAATCATTTGTTGATTGACCAAAACCTCCCCCGCCTGGATCAGTCTTTGAGCTTGCTGGCGGGAGTCGCATAAATTTCGGTCTACTAATAAGGTATCGAGTCTTTGTTTCACTGGGCAGGGGGAGTAGGGGGGCAGAGGA
>DATNRE010000131.1:0-25755 GCA_036703685.1 Candidatus Obscuribacterales bacterium | reverse complement strand
ACTTAATCATCAAATCCAGATTCTGCCAATCTTCAAGATTAGATTGAGACAATGATAAATATTTTTCAGAACCCAATTTTAACCTATTTTCCATCTCAGCATATAGGTTACGACTGTTAGCGGCGGGACAGGTAAAAGAATATTCAACCAAAGCAAAATTCAGGGCAAACCATAGGTAATAAATCAATTGTACATTCCGATCGCTTTCTAATTTCCCTAAAGAATTATAGATAGCTGAGGCAATTCTCCCAAACTCATTTTCTGCCTTAGTATTAGTTGCGCCCATTTCACAAACCAGATCATAGTTTAAATCAGAATATTGATTTTTGGCCTTAGTCCAGAATTTATTAAACAGTTCATCGCTATTCACTTTTCTGGAATTTTCACGATTATTAATACTGCTGCAAATTTCGTTTGTTAGATCATCAATGGCAAAATATAAGGTGTAAATTTTTTCTATATTATTCATAGCTATTTTTAAAAGTCAAGGGAATACAGATTTATTTTTTGATTACTATAACAGAAGGCAATAGTCATTATTCTATCTATTTATAAAAACTATTGCCTATTGCTTTATTTAACTATTATTTTCTTGGTTTAATTCTTGACGAATATCATCTAAGGATTTTACCATTTCGTCGATTTCTTCTTCCCCATCAACTTCATCTTCTTCAGGTTCTTCGGGACAGAATTCGAGAGTAACTTTGATTTTTAGGATTCCGGGTTGCCATTCCTTTGCACCCAACTTTAAAAGTTTACACTTTTTTCCTTCTTTAAACCATTCTTGATTACAATAATTACCACCTACAATTATATGAAATATATCACTAGATTGTTGACGAGCAACTGAGGTTATAATAGACTGTATATGGTCTTTCAAAGCAGACTCAATATTTTGTTTGAGTTTTTCAACAATAGAAGTATGATTTCCAAGCCATAAAACTTCATAATCTTCACAGTTTTTTAAATTCAAAAAATCGCTCATATTGATTATTAGCCTCATAAAATATCAACATATTTATTTTAGAGTTATAACAATATTTTGTCAATATTAAAAGTATTATAACTCGGTGTAGCTCAAACCCCAGTTTCTCAAAAAAACCGGGGTTTTTAGAGTCTAATTAGAAATCAAAAGGCTCATCAACAACGCCAGAATCAGCAATAGTCGGTAATAAATGTTCAAACAGTTGCATCGACTGTAAACAACTATTAATTTCCGAAACAAATTGATTATATTCGTTAATCTTTTGATTCACTTCCGCATTAGATTGGGCATTATTTTTGATTTTCTCCTCCGCTTCCTGCTCTAAGGTTTTTTCCAAATAAACCCGCGCTTGACTATACTGTTGCATAATCTCATCCGCTTGAATTTCCGTCATCGGTAATAGATGGGTTTTCAGGGTTTGGTTAACGGTTTGGCGGAAGTTTTGATAAATAGATTTTGACACTTTAGGCTCAAAATCTAACTTCAATAATTGACGGATAGCGGGTTCGGCATCAACTATCGTTGTACAATCATAACTGGATGAAGTTTGTAATAGAGTTTGGCGAAATTGATAAATCGAAAATGTGCCTTCATCATAGAATTTAGGACTTTCTCGCACATAGCGATCGCATTCAGTTTTAGCCATCGCAGTTAACGCTTGATTTACTTCTGTTTCTAACTCTTTTAAGCGTTTTTCTAACCCCCCATCATTCCCTAATAAACGATTGAGTTTGCGATAATATTCAGTCTTGCGAACTTTTTCCACTAAACGACGGAAAAAACCTGCATTCACAGATTTAATAGCCTCGACTAAAATATCCTCTAATTGATTCGCTAAATAATACAACGCTTCAACTAAAACCGCTAATAAAGGTGCGGTTGCATTCCGAGGATGATTGAAAGTTGCTCGACTATAGGCTTCTTTGACCGAAAAACCATCTAATAATTCATCTAAACGCCGCACCATGCGAGATTGTAATTGCTTGAAATCCTGTTCAAAGCCATCACATTTACCAGTGACAATCTGATTCACTTCTTCATTAATATGATCTCGAAATTCTTGCCCTGCTTCTTGTAATTGTTGATTGAGAAGTTGTAATTCCTGGGCTTTCATCGCCTCAATTTCCCGGGGTTGACTGTCTAAATCCCGTTGAATTGATTCATAATACTTGCGTAGCGGGATACAAATATCCTCTAAATCATCGGCTAGATTTTTAAACAGTTGGGGGCGTTTTTCCTCCGTTAAATAGTAAGTAATAGCGGTACGAAATTCTTCAATTCCACTATCTTTAATTAACTGATCAATTAACGGTTGTCCCCAATCGGCTAAAATTCGGGTGTAGTTTTGATTCGGGGATTCAAAACCATTAATAGTGACTCGAAACTGGATGGGAAGTTTGCGAGAACTGCCGCAATAGTTATTAAAAGCATAGACAAATTGGGGGGTTTCTTCTTCCCCTCCAAATCCTTTAATACTCTCAGCGAAAATACTATCTAAACCGAAGCGATCGCGTCCACTTGTACCCTTAATTTGACTGCCATAGAACCCTAATAATCCACTGGTTTTATAGACCCTTGTGGTATCTTGAAAGTCAGAATAAATTAAGTTCTCTAACCGTTGACGCAGTTGGGCATTATACCAGGTTTCATCAATCCGATTAAAGATATAAAAAACCCGATCGCGGATACTCGGATTTTGACGAATTCTTTCTAGGAGTTCCGTTTCTTCAATCGTCATTTCTCCCGCCGATGCGGGTTTCAAAACACAGACCACCGCCGAGGTATCGGGGTTCTCAATTTTGTTATAGGTTAATTGGGCATCTTTCTCCACGGGAGCGTCAATTCCCGGGGTGTCGATAATCACATTTCCATCTTTTAATAGGGGATGATAGCAATAGTATTCAATCCGTTTTAAGACCGCGCTATTACTCCCTCGACGGGCATAACTCGCCGCTTCTTTGAGGTTGGAAAAGTTAAACTGTTCCATGGAATAGGTGGCGTTATTGAGAGTATGAATGCGATCGCGATTTTCCGTAAATCCTTTGATCAATAAATCTAAAGCTTTAGCCTGTTTTGCCCGTTCGGATTTATTTACTCCTCCTTCTTGCTGAATAATTCTTTCGCAGCCTTCTACTAATACATCAATCAGGTCATTTCGATTGATATTAACATTAGAAGATAACCCCAATAATTGACATAAATTAGCGACTTGTTCCCGAATTTCAACTTCACTTAAAAAGGTTAAAACTACCCGTTCTTGATCCAGTTCTGCATAATCAATATAACATTCTGTTCCGGTGGCGTGTCCCTCGGCGCTATATAATAATTCCCGTTCTAAAAGGGCATTAATTAACATCGATTTTCCGGCACTAAACGCCCCCGCAAACACAATTTCAAATTTGGGAGAAATGACTTTCTTCAAAGAAGCATGAACAGCAGTAATATCCTGTTGACGTAGGGACGGTTCTTGATGTAGGAGTTTAACTAAGCCTTCAACCTGATGTTGTAAATTTTGGCACTGGGGCGATAGGGGATGACTCATAGATACAACTTTACCTTTATTGAAAAATGTCTCACTTTAGATTATCCCTGATCGAATATAACTTAGGGATTGAACTTTACTTTAATTTACAATTCCACTATTAATCAGGTTCCCATTTTAGTTAACTTAAGTAAATCACAGAAAGTATGCTATAATTAAGTGCCAATTTAATCGATATACTGGTACATTTTTACTTTAATAATGCTTATTATTCTCTGTTTTGTGTTATAAAATATGGACAGTTTAACAACAGCAGCAACCCCTCAAGATATTAATGTGACGATACTCCTTTTAGGAGGTTATCAATATCAAATTACTTTAGCCTCGAATTCTCCCTTACTCTTAAATTTATTAAATGCCGTGGTTCATCCCACCGAAAAAAATCAAGATGAACCGCCCAAACTATTTCAAATTCCGATGAATGGACAGCAACAAGCCCTATGGTTTTCGAGTCATTCTTTAGTCGGAGTCATTACCGAACCGCCTATTTTTATTAAAGCGCATACTCCCGCAGTTCCCGCTAAACCCCAAGGGGAAATTTTTAAAATTAAATATTGGCAAATTGATAATTTTTTATCTCCAGAAGACCATCAAAAACTCCTGAATTATGCTTTAGAACAAGAGCAGCAATTTCAATTAACTGGCCCAGCCACGAACACATCAGACTATCCCGAACATCGGGATTCTTTGGTTCTCTATTATTCTCCCGATTTTGGGGATATCATTCTCAATAAAATCAGAGCGGTGTTCTGGAAAGCCTTAGAAAAACTCGAGATTCCCCCATTTCCGATTACCCATATTGATGCCCAACTTACGGCCCATAACCACGGCCATTACTTCCGAACTCATAATGATAATGGTTCGGCTAGGGATGAAACTCGAATGCTAACTTATGTTTATTATTTCTATCAGGAACCCAAGGCATTTAATGGAGGAGAATTATTAATTTATGATACCCAATGGCAAGGTCAATATTCCTATTCTAAGTTAGAAAATTTTCGAGCGATTGAACCTTTGAATAATCGAATTGTCTTTTTCTATAGTGGTTTAATGCACGAAGTTCTACCCGTTGATTGTCCGTCTAAACAGTTTAAAGATAGTCGATTTACGGTGAATGGTTGGGTGAGGAAATAGGGAATGGGTAATAGGTAATGGGTAATAGGTCAACTTAATGCCAAAGCCCGGAAATTTATTTCCGGGTGTAGAGACGTGCCATGGCGCGTCTCTGTCATGGCGCGTCTCTCTACCGAAATTTATTTCCGGCAGGACTTACGCATCACCACTATCCATAGTAGGGGTAATTCATGAATTACCCCTACATTTAGGGTTACATCCCCAAATTTGCGTAAGTCCTGTCCGGGTTAAATTGACTGCTTAGGGGCGCAAAATTAGAGCGACTTCCTTCGCAAAATAGGTGAGAATTAAATCCGCCCCGGCCCGTTTAATACTGGTGAGGGTTTCTAACATCACTTTTTTCTCATCAATCCAACCCATTTGTCCAGCCGCCTTAATCATGGCATATTCCCCACTGACGTTATAAGCCGCCACGGGTAAATCAGTTGACGAGCGCAACAGATGAATAATATCTAAATAGGCTAAAGCGGGTTTAACCATGACAATATCAGCGCCTTCCGCTTCATCTAAAGCCAATTCTGTCAAGGCTTCTCGGGAGTTCGCGGGGTTCATTTGATAGGTTTTCTTATCCCCAAATTTCGGAGCCGAATCCAAGGCATCCCGAAAAGGGCCATAATAGGCCGAGGCATACTTAGCGGTATAGGCCAAAATCGCTACCTGAGTATAGCCCGCCTCATCTAACCCTTGACGAATCGCCCCAATTCGACCATCCATCATATCCGAAGGAGCAACAATATCAGCGCCCGCCTGGGCATGGGAAATCGCCTGTTTAACTAAAACTGCGACGGTTTGATCATTTAGAATTTCCCCATCATCGCTAACAATTCCATCATGACCCTTACTTGAAAACGGATCAAGAGCAATATCCGTGATGATCATAATATCAGGAATTGCCTTTTTAATCGCCCTAACAGTACGCTGAATTAGGCCATCTGGATTATAACTTTCCGTTCCGGCATTATCTTTTTTTTCTTCCGCAACCAAGGGAAATAAAGCGATCGCAGGGATACCTAAATCCCAGGCTTCCTGAACTTCTTTTAATAGTAAATCCAAGGTATAACGGTAACTTCCAGGCATAGAAGAAACCTCAACCTTTTGATTTTCCCCCTCCATAATAAACAGAGGATAAATTAAGTCATTGACGGTAAGCTGGGTTTCCGTGACCATGCGCCGTAGGGCATCGGTGCGACGCAGACGACGGGGACGTTGAACCAGATTTAAGGCATTTTTATGAGATTCTGAAGACATAAGAAACGGGGTAAAAATATTTTTAGTAAAGACCAATTGTTAATTATCTCATTCGGGTGGGTTCTGGATGTCCCTAAGTTGTTAATAAATGTAACGATTTTAAAAAAACAGCAAAATTGCGACAAGTGCCAGAGTCTAGTTAACAAATCGGCCTACAATGACTGCAAGAGTGTCTATTGCCTTTTTTATTTATGATTAGCAACTTATATATTACTAGCATTGAACCCGATAGCGGTAAGTCCTTAATTCTGTTAGGAATCATGGAATTACTCTCGAAACGCATTCGACGGTTAGGATTTTTCCGGCCGATTATTCAAGCAGGAACTCAACTAGATAATGATATTGAACTGATTCGGAGTCGCTATCATTTAGAGTTTCCCTATCAAGATTATTATGGGGTGACCCATGAAGAAACCCGGACTTTAATTGCCGAGGGACAGTTTGAAGAAATCCTGAAACGGATTATTGAAAAATATAAGGCTTTAGAAGAAAAATGTGATTTTATTGTCTGTGAAGGCACGGATTTTACGGATATTATTTCTGCCTTTGAATTTAACTTTAATGCCGAAATTGCGAATCAACTCGATGCCCCAATTTTATTAGTCGCGAACGGACAGGGAAAAAGCCAAGAAGACGTGATTAGTAGTGTTAAAAGTGAACGAAAAGCCTTTATAGAAAGGGATTTAAGCCTAGTGGCAACCATGGTTAATCGGATTTCTCCCGAACTATTTCAATCGGTTTCCCAGGAATTAGCAGAGATTTGGTCTTATGATGATCCCGTCTTTATTTTACCAGAAATAGAAGCTCTTTCTAAACCCACCGTAGGGGAAATTGTAACGGCCCTTGAGGGTAAATTTGTTCATGGAGATTCCGAACAATTAAAACAGGAAGTGTTATCGTTTAAAGTTGCAGCGATGCACGTGCCTGATTTTCTTTATCATATTCGAGAAGGTTGTTTAATTGTTACCCCGGGCGATCGGGCGGATATTATTTTAGCGTGTTTAGCGTCGGCTTTTTCAGAAACTTACCCCAATATTGCCGGAATTATTTTAACTGGGGGGTTTGAATTGCCTGGCTCCTTGCAAAAACTAATTCAAGGGTTTACAAAATGGACAGTGCCGATGTTTAGCGTAGAAACCGATACCTATAATACCGCAACCATCATTAATAATATTCACTCAAAAATCACCCCCGATAATGAACGAAAAATTGCCTCGGCTTTAGGACTATTTGAAAATCATATTGATAGCTTTAAAATTGAAAAACGGATTGCTTTATCCCATTCTTCCCGTATTACTCCGATTATGTTCGAGTACGAACTGGTCGCCCGGGCGAAGAAACGACGTCAACATATTGTTTTACCCGAAGGCCTAGAAGAACGGATTTTAAAAGCCAGTGAAATTCTATTAAGACGGGGAATTGTGGATATTACTTTATTAGGAAATCCCCAAGAAATTCGCGAAAAAGCAACATCACTGGGATTAAAATTAGAAGGAGTTAATATTGTTAATCCCATGACCTCTCCCTGGCATGAAGACTATGCTCAAACCTATTATCAATTGCGACAACATAAGGGAATTACGGAAGATTGCGCCCTAGATGTGATGCACGATTTAAGTTATTTTGGCACGATGATGGTCTATAAAGGCATGGCGGATGGGATGGTTTCCGGGGCCGTTCATACCACCGGACATACCATTCGTCCGGCCTTAGAATTCATCAAAACTCAACCCGGATGTTCGATTGTTTCCAGTGTGTTTTTTATGTGTTTAGAAGACCGGGTTTTAGTCTATGGAGATTGTGCGGTCAATCCTAATCCTAACCCCCAACAATTAGCCGATATTGCCATTAGTTCCGCCTTAACTGCTGAACAATTTGGAGTTGAACCTTTAGTGGCGATGTTATCCTATTCTACCGGAGAATCAGGACAGGGAAAAGATGTCGATAAAGTTCGAGAAGCTACCATAATTGCCCGTCAATTACGCCCGGATTTAAAAATAGAAGGCCCCATCCAATATGATGCGGCTGTTGATGAAGGAGTGGCTAAAACAAAACTACCAGGAAGTGAAGTAGCTGGACACGCAACGGTCTTTATTTTCCCCGATTTAAACACTGGAAATAATACTTATAAAGCTGTACAAAGGTCGGCGTCGGCCGTTGCCATTGGCCCGGTTTTACAAGGGTTAAATAAACCCGTGAATGATTTAAGTCGCGGCTGTACGATTACCGATATTGTGAATACCGTTGCCATTACCGCCATTCAAGCCCAGGGAATAAATTCTGGCGATGGGGGGAGTTGAGGTTTCAACGGGCCAATCTCTGGTTTGATTTGTGGAGGGGATGATCATGCTTAATCCTCTGGAGAAAAGTATAATAGAGTATTCAATCTCAAGGAAAAAACAATGACTCAAAAATATAGATTAGTCACCCGCAGTGATTTTGATGGTTTAGTCTGTGCGGTACTGTTAAAAGATTTAGACCTGATTGATCAAATTAAATTTGTTCATCCTAAAGATATGCAGGATGGCAAAATTGAAATTACGAATCAGGATATTACAACAAATTTACCCTATGTTGAAGGGGTTTATCTTGCCTTTGATCATCATTTTAGTGAAACCCTTCGCAATCCTTCTATTAATGAAAATTATATCATTGATCCCCATGCTGCTTCGGCCGCTAGGGTTTTATATAATTACTATGGAGGAAAGGCTAAATTTCCTAATATTTCTGAGGAAATGATGGTAGCGGTGGATAAAGCAGATTCCGCCCAATTTAATCAGGAAGAAGTTTTAAATCCTGAAGGTTGGGTGTTATTAAACTTTCTGATGGATGCCCGAACCGGATTAGGAAGATTTAGAGATTTTCGGATTTCTAATTATCAACTGATGATGGAGTTAATTGATTATTGTAAAAACCATCAGATTAGTGATATTTTACAACTTCCTGATGTCAAAGAACGGGTAGAGATTTACTTTGAACATGAAGAACGTTTTAAAGAACAACTGAAACGCTGTTCCCAAGTTCATCAAAATTTAGTAATTTTGGATTTACGTTCTGAAGAAGTCATCTATGCGGGAAATCGGTTTATGATTTACGCTTTATTCCCAGAATGCAATATTTCTATTCATGTTTTATGGGGAGTTAAACAACAAAACACGGTTTTTGCTGTGGGTAAATCTATTTTCCAGCGAACCTCTAAAACTAATATTGGGGAGTTGATGTTAAAGTATGGCGGAGGAGGTCACGAAAACGCTGGAACTTGCCAAATTGATAATACTAAAGCTCCTGAAATTTTACAGGAATTAATCGCTCAAATTAATCAAGATGGTTGATTTTTAGGGTCTGATTTATTGGGCTGTTTCTTTTTTTGAGAATTAGAACCTAGTTTTTGGCGCTAACATTTGAAACAGGGCGACTATAGCAAGAGGCAAGAGGCACTGGACAATAGGCAGAAAGTCTTAATATCATTAGATTTGACGCTCTAGTTGATGTCCTAATTCTCTTGACTAATGCTATATCTTGGATTTACCATATTTTTAGAAATAAGATTGCAAATCATGACGAAAGTTAAAAAAATTAAACGTCTTTTTTTCTTGGGATTGATGTCATTTTTAATCGTCATTTTACAATTATCTCAGGTGGAAGCTCAAGAGGTTTATCCCTCCGAACTTCCAGAAGATGTAGTCACAGAAGAAGTGACCCAACCCTCCTTTGAGCAACTGATTCAAGACAGTCAAAAATCAGAAGGTTTATTTACTATCTATCATCATAAATCGGGTAAGGTTTATTTAGAATTAAGACCGGAACAGTTAAACCAAGATTTTTTATGTTTTGTTACCTTAGAATCAGGGCTTGGAGCATCGGGAATTGTCAGTGGATATCATCTCAGAGATATTCTATTTCAATTCCGTTATCTACAGAATAAAATTCAATTTGTTGTTCCTAATATTGATTTTCGTACCGAGGAAAATGATCCTCAAATTGCTTCTTTAAATCGTTCTTTTAGTGAATCTGTTTTACAAGTTTTACCGATTTTAAGTATTAATCCTGAAAGCAAAAATATATTAGTTGAAATTGGTGATTTATTCAATGGAGAAGGAGATTTACCCGGGTTAATGCTCCTATTTTCATCGGTTTTAAAAACTAATTATATGATTGATCCCAGTAAATCCTATATTTCTGAAATTCAAACCTTTCCAGAAAATGTGGAAATTGAATCGGTATTTGGATTTTCTTTAGAATCCTATGCCGATGAACAATATATTTCTACTTTACCCGATAACCGTACCTTTAATTTAAAAGTTCGTTATAGTTTATTAGCCGTTCCCTACCGTAATAATTATCGTCCTCGGTTAGCTGATGAACGAGTTGGATATTTTACAACAACCTATAGAAATCTATCCAAACAGAATGAAAGCGCGGCGACAGTTCGCTATATTAATCGCTGGAATTTACAAAAACAAGACCCCAATGCTGATTTTTCTCCTCCGGTTAAACCGATTAAATTTTGGATTGAAAATACTGTTCCTTTAAACTATCGAGAAGCAATTCGAGAGGGGATTTTATTTTGGAATAAAGCCTTTGAAAAAATAGGATTTATCGATGCCATTCAAGTCGAACAAATGCCCGACAATGCCCCATGGAATCCCGCAGATGTCCGTTATAATACCATTCGCTGGTCTACTTCCTTTGATGCTGAATTTTCTGGTTATGGCCCTTCTCATACTAACCCTTTAACCGGAGAAATTTTAGATGCAGATATTATTATAGAAAGTAATGTGATCAGAGAGTTGCCCAATGAAATAGATTCATTTTTAGGTGAAAATAATTCTAATACCCCTCAATTAAGTTCAGCCAATCAACTATGCCCCATGGGATTATCTGTCTATGCTATGGCGGATCAATCTCAATCTGAACAAAATAAAAAATCTCGAGCTAATTTAACTCATGAGTTGTGCTTTCGTCGGGCAGCAAATCAACAATTGACCATAGGAAAAACGGCTTTATCTCTTTTAGAAAATGTCATGCCCAATAGCCCTAAAATGGAAATTTATACTCAGCAATATTTACGATCTTTAATTGCCCATGAAGTCGGACATACCCTGGGATTAAAACATAATTTTCAAGGGAGTACCCTGCTATCTCCAGAGGAATTAAATAATCCTGAAATTACCCAAACCCGGGGATTAGTGAGCTCGATTATGGATTATGTCCCGGTTAATTTAGCCCCCCAAGGAACAACCCAGGGAGATTATTTTCCCACCCAAATCGGGCCCTATGATCAATGGGTAATTGAATATGGTTATCAACCCATCGTTAGTACAAATCCCCGGGGAGAATGGCAAAGACTACAGGAGATTGCTAAACGATCAATTCAACCAGAATTAGCCTATGGAACCGATGAAGAATTATGGGATTTTATTGACCCGGCAACCAATACGACAGATTTAAGTAATAATATGTTGCAATATTCTGAATGGCAATTTGATAATGGGATTCAGATGTGGAAACGGTTAGAAAAATATACCCCAGCTTCGGGAGAAGGGTCTGATAAAATGCGGAGAATGTTCAACACAATTTTTAGCTATTATACCCTTCAAACTAGAACTTTAATGCTTTATATCGGGGGACAATCTTTTACTCGCATACCGGGGGGACAGACCAGCAGTCGTTTACCTTTTGAACCGATTCCTATTGAAAAACAACGCCATGCTTTAAAACTATTAGAAACCTATGTTTTTAATGATCAGGTCTTTAATTTTTCTCCTAATTTATTAAACCAATTAGCCCCCGCTCGTTGGTCAGACTGGGCCAATCCCGATCAGGATAGGGACTTGAGTTATCCTATTTTTAGTCAAATTAGTGGGTTTCAACGTTCTATTTTAAGACGTGTATTAGCTTCAAATCGCTTATTTCGATTACGAGATTTAGAATTAAAAACAACGGCAAATAATGCTTTAACCCTACCCGAACTATTTGAAACCCTGCAAAATGGCATCTGGACGGAAATTTTAGCCCCGAATGGAACCCTTGAAATTTCTAGTATGCGGCGTTCTTTACAACGGGAACATTTAGATATTTTAACTAATATGGTATTACGAAAAATTTCGATTCCTGAAGATGCAGAAACCCTAGCTTGGTATCAACTTAAACAGTTAAATAATCAGTTAGCAACCACCTTAAAACGGAATAGAAATAGGATGAATGCCTATACCTTAGCCCATTTAGAACAGACTCAGAGTCGGATTCAGAAAGTTTTAGAATCGGAGCTATTATCCTACTAACTTTTGTTCCCCTTGCCTTGAGTTCCCAATTAATGCTATAGGATGACAGGACGTTCTAATCTGCTAAAGAATCTAACACCCATGGACAAAAAACTTGCTATTTCTCTCTTGAGTCTTCTTTTTACCGTTAGTTTTCCCCTCTCGGTTTGGGCTGAAACTGTGTTAGAAAAAGTCAATCGCACCGGGGTACTCACCGCCGGGGTGAGGACGGATGCGGTTCCCTTTGGCTATACAGACAAAGATAATAGTTTACAAGGGTATTCTGTTGATTTAATTAAACTGATTCAACAGCGGCTAGAAAAACAACTGAATAAACCGATTAAATTAGAATTGAAAACCGTTACCTTAAAAAATAGATTTGAACAGGTAGAAAAAGGTCAATTAGATATTGTCTGTGAGGCGACCAGTATCACCTCAGAACGAGAACAAAAGGTGGATTTTTCTACGCCCTATTTTACCTCTGGGATTCAACTTTTAACTAGAGAAGCGGATGCAGAACGTTTAAACCCAACCCGAACTTCTGAAACCCAATTACAAACAATCCGAGAAAATAATATTACCGTGGGATTTTTATTGGGGACAACCACCGATGATCAATTCCGTCCGGTTTATCCCGAAGCAAAATGGCAAGTAGTGGGGAGTCGTACCGATGGAATTCGTCGCTTAAAAGCCGAAGAAATTGATTTAGTTGCCAGTGATGGGATTCTTTTATTAGGTGAATTATGGCAACAGGGACTGGACTTTAAACAGTTTAGTTTAGTTCCCGAACAACCTCTAACCTTTGAAAATTACGGTTGTATTTTACCTAAAAATAGTGCTCAATGGGGAAATTTAGTTAATCAAACAATTACCAGCGAAGCCAATACTCAACTCTGGAATAAATGGTTTGATCCGAAAACCGGGCGTTTTCCTTATCAACGGTTTCAAACGACTACCAAACCTTAACAAAAACAGAACTACAGGTTGTGATTCCTGTAGTTCTATTTTGGGGTTTTAAAAGTAATTGATAATTCCTATTCAACCACATGAATTAAACCTCGGCGCAGACGCTAAAAAACTTGATCAATATAGCAATGTTCTTCTGAAGTTAATGTGTCTTTGGAGAGTAATAACGACATTAATAACCGTTGGTCATTGCGGGTAATTTTTCGAGAAGAAAAAATTTGATTGACCAACCTTTCGACACTCACAGAGGGTTCCGTCATTAACATGGGTAGCACCTACAACCTGATAGCTTCAGATCTTAATTATTCCTTTAGTTTCTGATTTTGCCCGTGATACAACAAGTCAAATCAGTGTGATTAAACTCACTTTTTAACTGTGATTTTGATCAACTCAACCAAAATAGAGATAAAATCTAAAGTCCGTCTGGGAACCGTAGCAATTACCCAGACAATATTTTATCATAGCTACAATCCCCTTTTGATTAGTCTGTCCTATGAAACAGAAAATTGTAGCTGGTGTTGCGCTGTGGGTAGCACTCAGTCCCCTAAGTCCAGCACAAGCCGAAAACTTACAACAGACTCAACAACTTTTGTCCACTAAACAATGTCAAAATTGTGACCTCAGTGGTGCGGGTTTGGTGCTGGCGAACTTAGTCGGAGCTAACCTAAATGGGGCTAACTTGGTGGGAGCCAATCTCAGCCGAGCTAACCTCACCGGAGCCGATCTACAGGGGGCTAACCTGGCGGGGGCGAGTTTATTTGGAGCCAACTTAACCGGAGCTAACCTCACTGGAGCCAACCTCAACGGCACAGATTTAAGAAGTTCCTATCTCAGTAATGCGATTTTAGATGCCAACAGTATTAATAACGCTCAGTTAGTCGGTGTTGTGGGACTTCCGGCGAGTGCGGGCGATGCGGAGGACTTTTACCGTCTGGGAGTCGGTGAAGCTAAGGCCGGTAATTATGTAAACGCTATTGATTTTTATAACCAAGCCTTGAGATTAGACGAAAAGTTAGCCGCGGCCTATTTTGCTCGCAGTATGGCGCTGGCTGATTTAGGAAATTTAACCGGGGCGCTCGCAGATGCCAAACAAGCCGAACAACTCTATAAAACCTTAAATTCTCCCGAGGGTGAAAAAGTTGCTCTCCAGTTAGTTGAAACCTTGGAATATCGACTGAATCCCGACGAAAATAAACCTCGCGGTGGATTTATGGGAATGTTAGAATCGGCGGCTCCAATGTTATTAAGGTTACTGTTTTAATTAATAAAAAAATTACAGGAGGGCATCAATCAATGGGCGATCGCAAAAAGAAATCCTTATGGAATTCTATTAGTCAAAAAGCCGCCGCATCCAGTCAATCTTTAACGGAAAAAGCGACTGAAGCCGCTAAACATTCTATATCTAATGCGGGAGAAGCCATCACTCATAAAGCGACTGAAGCCGGAAAAACCCTGCGAGATACGGCAACCCATTCCGTAGAATCCACGTGGAAAAAAGGTCAAGATTGGATCGATCATTTTGGCTGGGAATTAGAAGAACCTTTATCCAATCCCCAGGGTATTGATTGCAGTTTAGATGAACTGTATCATATTTTTATTGCCTATCAATCGGCCGAGCAAGGAGGCAGTCAAACCGTTACTTTAAAAAATGGTAAAAGTTATACGGTTAGAATTCCGCCTCACCGCACAGAAGGATCAAATTTACGCCTAAAAGGATGTGGAATTAGGGGAAATGATGCCTTTTTAGTCCTACATAGTTTTTATGGTTCAGAATTGAATTTGGATCGGCAAGTCAATCGTTTAATTAATCAGTTCTCTCTCTATGAACAAACTAAAATTAGATGTTTAGAAGCCTATAATCGATTAAATAATGGACAGGCAACCCAGGATTTTACCGCCTTAGATTTATTGGATTATTTGGTGCTAACCTCTAAACTTTATTCTGATATCGGTCAACGTTATATTATTGCCAGTCACCATTCCCGTTGTTTGAGCTTAGAAGATTGCTTAGAAAAAGCCTTGGAAACCTCGGATTTAGACCCAGAGGAAAAAATTAAATTAAAAGGAACCTATCAATATGTCCGGTCAGGGGAAGGGGTTCCCGATTTAGTCGCCTTAACAAATATGGATACGATTATTCTCAATTCTTCCCTCAAATCTGACTTAAAAAAATACTATTTACGCGCCAGTGTCACCTCCAGGGTTTTAACCTTAGATATTCTGATTATTAATACGATTTATAATCAACCAGAGTTATCCGAATCGGATAAAAAACGCTATGCGAAAACCTATATTCAACTGCGAGAAGGCAAAACTACTATCGATGCTTTAACCCTCATAGGTTTAGATGAATGGATGATTAAGGCTGAAATTCCGGTTATGGGGAAAGTGATTTATCAATTAATCCGTCAACCGGATTTGGCGTTAAATCATGAGTTTGATGATGATGATTATTTAGAATCTTTTAAAAGTATTCAAACAACGATGCAATCTATTTTAGAACAGTATCAAGATTATCCGGCAACGGATATTCAACGGATTGATATTGCTGAGGTCAAAATTGATCGATTAGCCGAAAAATCCTATAATTCTGTTTCTCGGGGGGGCCTGGGGTTATTATCAGGCAATGTGATGATCAAAGGAGCGATTCCTTTAATGGAAATGACCGCCCGGGTGGCGATCGCAGAAGTAGCAGAAAAGTCAATTTCTGATAAAATTAAATTAGGAATTCCGGCGGTTTCAGAAACCCGAAATCCCTCCACCGCCATTGGCAATAATTGGATGGCCGTGGGTTCCTTTGGAGAGGGAAAAAAACCCATGGATCATTTATTGGGTGCGGCATTTTATCGGACGATTATGGGTGAAATAGACGGGGTAACGGGGTTGGCTGAACCGGCCAGCAATAAACCCATTCATCAAGGGTTAGGACTCCTCAAACTATTGAAGGGACAACCGGATAAACAACCGATTATTAAAGATTTAGAAACTAGAATGTATCGTTAAACCTTTAACGGTAGAATAGAATAGTTTAAAAATTCAATTGGATGATCTCTTATGACTTCAGAAGCTAATTTATCAACGGAATCAACCACGGGCGCCGATGCAATTGATGTGGCGATCGCCAAAGGAATTGACTTTGATGGGACACCGATCCCTGCGGTTAAGTTGGATCTTTACCATCAAGTGATGGGCTTAGAAGCCGGACGTCAACGCAGTGGTGTGAGTAATACGATGCGCTCTCGAATTGTTCGCATTGGTGCTAAACATATTGCTGAAACAGAACTGAATCAATTATTAATTGATGCGGGATTTGCTGGATTAAAAGAAAAGGAAATCTTGTTTTATTATGGCTCTAAATAGTTAGTAAAAAAGTAGTTAATTTCGTCTCCTTTGATGAATTAACTAGATTTAATGCCATTCACTCCTCCCATAAAAGAGCGATCGCAAATCTAACTAATTCCCCCATCAATGAAACTCGCTCCGTAGGAGTTGCGACCTGTTCCCAACGGAATAAATTCTCCTTAAATAGAGGTTCCCGTTGGGCGCGTTGCATAATACCTTGAATAATCACTTGATGCTGAAGATCCTCAAGTTCTACACCATTTTTAGCTAGAAAATCTAATAATCTCTGGACACTGACCACAAATTTTTCCGGTTCCTGCGATCGCAAAATCCCTTGAATTTGACGAGAGACTTCTTGATACAAAGTTTGATGATTATTCCCGTCAATTGTAGGAGTAGAGATCACCGCTTCAGGAATTCCCTCTAAATCTACCGCCGCATTAAAAATAGGAACCTCTAAACTTAATAACCCCAAAATATCCGATCGCTTCTGTAAAAGTTTCTGCTTCATTGACGGATAGGAATTTAAAATCTGTTGACTCATCAGTTTAGCATTAACTAAATGATTCGCTCTAACCTGAAGTAAAAAACTATCGGTTTGAGTTTCAAATCCTTGAATGATTAACTCAAGTTCCGGGCTCTCCTGTTCCACCTTCACCAAAGTATAAACCAACGCTTCCCAATGGGGATATTCAGTAAATTCTACCGGAATTAACTGGCTATCTTCCGGGGAATCCTGGGCTAATTCTCCCGGTAAAAAATTCCGATCACTCGGATAACGATTTTTAGGTTTTTTATTAGTATAGTCAAAATCATTATAAACATATTCACACTCTACCTTATTCAGTTCAACCTCTAATTTTTCCCAATTATGAATACAACAACCCGTTAAATTAGCCCCCTCTAAATTAGTTCTAATTAAATGACTTTCGATTAATAAAGCATCCCGCAAATCCGCTTCACTCAAAATCGTATCCACCAAATAAGCCCCGCTTAAATCCGCCCGCCGCAGGTTTGCCCCCCTCAAATTCGCTTCGGTTAAATTTGACCACAGTAGATAAACTTCCTGTAAATTTGCCCGTAATAAATAAGCCTTTTTAAAACTCGTTTTTAATAAATAAGCTCCGGTTAAATTTCCTCGACTTAAATCCGCCCCATCAAGCACCGCATCGGTTAAATCCGCCCCCGTTAATACCACTCGGTGCATATCCGCCTCGGTCAAATTTGCCGATCGCAAAGTCGCACCATTTAAGTCAGCTTCTGTTAAATTAGATTGAGTTAGAATAGCATCTTTTAAATTGGCGCTCGTGAGTCGAGATTCCCGTAAATTCGCCCCGGTTAAATTTGCCGCCACTAAACTCGCCCCGGTTAAATTCGCCTCCATTAATTCCGCACCGATTAATAAAGCATGATTTAATTTTGCTTGTTCTAAATTAATTTGATCTAATTTCGCGCCCGTTAAATCACTATTACTTAAATCGGCTTCAACTAAAACCGCCCAATTCAAATCCGCTTGTTTTAATGTGGCAAATCTTAAGTCTGCTTTGGTGAGATTGGTACCACTCAAATTACTTTGATTGAGATTACTCTGGGTTAATACCGTATTGCGTAAATCAGCCCGCCGAAAACAGACTCCTACTAATTGAGTTTTACTTAATACCGCCCAACTGAGGTTAACCCCTGTCAGATTTGCTCCCGTGAGGTTAATCTCTTGTAAATTGACACCGCTTAGATTTACCCCGCTTAAATCAATATAGGTAAAATTGCGCTCTCCCGCTTGATACCGATCTAAAAACTCTTGTCTGTTCATGGGACAGCTTGAAAAAAAGCAGAAAAGGGTTGATCAACAGTCTATCTTGTTTTTTCTAGTCGTGATCAGGGGGATTACCTTCCCCTTGACCCCAGGAAGGCTGTGTGATTTTCTCTTGTCCAGCCTAAGACCTAACCCCCCAAACCCATAAGCGGCAAGGGAAGGAGCAGAGGTCGAGTCCCCCAGATCATCAACCCCAAATGCCATCACCGGAAAATTTTTTATCCTACCCCTAGACAGACTCAAAATGATCTGTTAGTATATTTAATTGTCGCTCCTGGAGAGGTGGCTGAGCGGTCGAAAGCGACAGATTGCTAATCTGTTGTACGGCAGGTAACTCCGTACCGAGGGTTCGAATCCCTCCCTCTCCGTTTTCAAGCCAGGATAAGAGAAACCCGATTTCTTTACCGAGGATAAAGCCAATCTTGGATTTCCTGGGTTAACCAGGCGCATTCCTCGGCGACAAATAGTTCACCAATGGTGTGAGTTCCCGAGGTTGTCCGAATCACTACCTCATATTTGGATTGTTGTTTTTCCATAAACACGCCAATAATATTCCCCACGGAACCCGATTGTAAACTATGTTTAATTCCCCTGGATTTTCTGAAAATTCTGAATTGAAAATGATCAAATTCTACAAAGGTTTTTTCATCTATAAGAAAAAATATCCATAATAAGATTAAACTTCCTACAATTGAAGATAAAAATAAAAATAAAACTGGATTCATAAAAAATAGAGGTAAAAAGGCGGGAAGTAATAAGGCGATAAAATACAATATCAATAAATGGAAACATCCCATTTCCATTTGGAATAGTTTAGTAAACCCCTTGGGCGGTAAGTATATTTCTAGGGTTTCGGATGTTTTATGCAGACAAATTTTACTATAAAAAGGTCTAATCAGTTTGGGAATTAAAGCCTGTGGGGGGGCGGTATTTTGAGTTTTGAGCAGAATCATTTTTTTTGATTGTAAGGATTTTAAAGCCTCCCGGGCGGTTTGTATTCTTTTTTCTAGGGAAATTTCTGTCATTTGTTCAATCCATCGGATAAAATAGGGATTCAAACTCACCCGATTAGCAAACTTAATCCGAGAATCCTGTTGGGGTAAATCCGCCGGAAAAGTATTAGTTAATAAATGAATTAATGTGGCTCCTAAAGCATATAAATCCGAAGCCGCCACCGCCCTTCCCCAAAATTGTTCTAAGGGGGCATAACCACTGGTTCCCACCACGGTAAAGGTCACGCCCGTCACCGATGCTTGAGATTGTACCGCACCAAAATCTACTAAATAAATCTGTTCTGAACGGTCTAAAATTAAATTACTCGGTTTAATATCTCGATGCAAAACCGGAGGACTGAGTTCATGCAAATAAACTAATATTTTTAAGATATCTTTGGCGATTTTTTTAACTTTAGCTTCAGTAAAACGATGCCCTTTTTCTAATAGGTCTTGGAGGGATGAACCCGGAATATAATCTTGCACTAATCCAAACCAAGGTAAGCCCCCGCCCGAATTTTGATCGATAGCAAAGTAATCTCGATAACGGGGAATCCGGGGATGATTTAAGGCTTGTAAAACTTGGGCTTCCCGTTCAAAGAGTTTTAATTCTTCCCAAGGCATTTGGGGGCTAAAAGCTAATAGCTTAATAATCACTTTTTCTTGAGTTTTTTGATCATTTGCCAGCCAAGTTTGGCGTCCGGTGGCGGTACGTCCATATTGATGCTGGAGTTGATAGCGGTCTTCAAGGATTTGTTGTGGATTAAACATATTTAATTTTATACTTCAGTCCTGTCTTACACTAATAACTAATTACTGACAACTGACTAATGTAATGAAACAGGTTCCCTCCATTGTAGTCCGATTTCTTCTAACCCTTACAATCGCTGGTTTGGGATGGTATGCTCTAGCCGCATCGGTACGCATACAAGCCGCACCGTCCCCCAATCTCCCTCCCTCCTCCGTCCCTAAACCGCCTCAACCTGCATCACCTCAACCGATTATTGAACCCCAACCCGAAGCCCTACGCAATAAACAGCGCATTGTGGTCGTTGGAGATAGTATTACCCAAAGTGGAGGACAATATGGCGGTTATGTCTGGTTATTACAACGCTATTTGAATCAACTCTATCCTAATCAACCGGTTGAAATCATCAGTTCGGGAGTTTCGGGTAATACTTCAACCCAACTGAATGAACGATTTAAACAGGATGTTTTAGATAAAAAACCCGATTTAATTACAATTAATATTGGGGTAAATGATGTTTTACAAAGTTTCCAAACTCCGACCCAAGCCAGACCCAATATTCCTACACCCCAAGAATATCGACAAAATTTAACCACCATGGTGCAGGCTTCTACCTCAAAAGCAATTCCAGTTTTATTATTATCTCCTACTATTATTCAGGAAAATCTCATCAGTCAAGAAAACCAGCGAATTGCTGAATATATAGCCGTTATGCGGGAAGTTGCCCTACAATATCGCTGTCAATTTATTGACTTAAATATTCCTTTTCGTCATGTGATTAGCACCTATCAACGCTATGGTGGACAAGGACAAAATCTATTAACTCGGGATGGGATTCACCCCAATATTGCCGGACATCAAATTATCGCCTATAATATTCTTAAAGGTTGGGGTGTGCCTGAACCTAAAATCCAAAGTTTAAAAGTTAGTAATTAATTCCATCCTCTATAGCAATTTTTATCGCTTAGGACTTACGCACCATCGCCCGAGAAACTGAGTTTTTTAGATAATATTTGGGTCAGAACTAAGTATTTTCGGAAAAAAACCCGGTTTCTTTGGTTGGGTGCGTAAGTCCTGTCGCTGTTAATAACCAGGGTTAGGGTATCACCCCCATCATGAGTAATTCCCCCTTTTTTGGAAATAGTTGAGAATTGTTAATTTTAATGGGGGACTATCCAATCCTGCTGATTTACGCGATAATCAATAACGTCTGAAATTCTTCCCTCAATTCAGAGGTTTAACTTAAAATATCGAAATTCAGTTATTGCCATTATCGTTGATTTTTGTCACACTCTAAAGTTATAGCTTTTATTGCTGAATATGAAATTACAAGACATTTTAGGAACCGAACAACGGTATGATGTGAATGCGATCGCATCGGATCAGGAATTAACCCGCCAAATTCAGGTAATTTTAATTAATTTGACCTTGCTTGACCCCCCAGCCGATGGCAGCTTTGGGCAGAAATCCACCGCCGCCCTACATCGGTTTCAAACCTTAATGGAATGCGAGGAACCGGGGTTTTTAGGATTAAAAACCGCTAAAAAACTCATTGAAACCAAACGGGAACAAATTCCCACGGATATTCCGGTTCTTAAAATTACCAAAGAAACGATTTTAAAACTCAGACCCGTGACATCTTCCCAACTCAGTGAGACTGAAAAAAAAGCGGTAAAAGCCGGTCAAGAATTCAAACTTCTTGCTTATGAACCCCTGCGCGGCCATATTAGAGTTGCCTTTCGCGGGAATGAATTGGGAGAACAATCCATTGGTTATGTATTTGACCAACACGCTGAAATTTATCAAGGGAAAGATTTAGTTTATCCAAAACCCCGTCCTAAAAGTATCAAACTCGCTAATTTTCCCTATAAATCTCAACTGGATAACTTTTATAATCCCACCGGGTCTTGTAATGTGACTTCCATCGCCATGTGTTTGCAATATTTAGGCATTCCTCGGCGTAGCAGTAGCGGTCAATTTGAAGACGAGCTCTATCAATATGCCATCAAAAAAGGGTATAGCCGCTGGAGTCCCTACGATTTAGCCAAAATTGCCCGAGATTATGGCGCTAAAGATTACTTTTCCGAGCGGACAACCCTAGAGGAATTACAAGACTGGTTAGCGGAGGGTAAACCGGCGGTAATCCACGGTTATTTTACCTCCTTTGGTCATATTATGCCGGCCGTGGGTTTCGATGAACAAGGCTTACTGGTACATGACCCCTATGGGGAATGGTTTCCCTCGGGATATCGCACGGATTTGAGTGGTGCTTATTTGCGCTATTCCTACAATTTAATCCGTCGAGTTTGTATGCCCGATGGAAATTTTTGGGTGCATTTTATTTCAACTTAAAGTAAAAACCCAGTTTCTTTGAGAAACCGGGTTTTTGTTCCTAGGTCTTAATTAAACTGAAATTTGATTACGGATATGTTCTAAATAAAATTTAGCCACTCGGTCAATAGGATTCAAGGTTAAACAGGCTTCAAAGGCTTTCAGGGATTCCTGATAATTTTCAATATTATAAAGAGAAACCGCTTCTTCAAATAGGGCTTTAGTCGCTAATTTTCCCGCTTTAATTTTAGGTAAATCGGCATCAAATACTTCAAACACAGACACCATTTCCGATTTGCCTTTAACATTAACTCGACCCATTAACCGAATGCCATATAGACTAGGATCTTGTAACGCCTTTAAGGTATATTCAGAAATCAATAAAGGCACACCAAAATATTTAGTTAACCCTTCAATTCGAGATGCTAAATTCACCGCATCACTAATCACCGTACTATCCATCCGATTTTCTCCGCCCACGGTTCCTAACATTAAAAATCCCGTATTAATCCCAATTCCAATCGATACTTTCGGTCGGTCGGGTCGGCTTCTGGTCGTATTATATTCAGCTAGTTCTTTTAACATAGTAATTCCCGCTTGAATCCCATCATCCGCACCCCCATTAAATAACGCCATAATTGCATCTCCAATATATTTATCAATAAACCCTTGATATTGAGTAATCACAGGTTCCATCCGCGATAAATAGGAATTAATAAATTTGAAATTATCTTCCGGGGTCATCTTTTCACTAATACTGGTAAAGTCCCGAATATCGGAAAATAAAATAGACATTTCATGTTGTACTCCTTCCCCTAATTTCACCTCGGCGATGCTGTTATAACCCAGGAGAGAGAGAAATTGTTGCGGGACAAAACGAGTGGCGGCTTCTGTCAATTCTAACTGAGTTTGGATGGCAACTTCTAAGTTACTATTAACTTCAAACAGTTCTTCAATAAACTCTTGGCGCTCAACTTCCGCTTTTTTTCGTTCGGTAATATCAGCAATAAATCCTTGATAATAGAGTAAATCACCCTCGGGATTAAACACCGGTTTAGCACTGGCAGAAATCCAAATTTTTTGACGATCCGCTCGATAAATTTGAAATTCAAAATTAGAAACCGTTTCCTGTTCCTGCATTAACTGAATAAATTCTGTATGACGTTCCGGTTGCACATATAAAGAATAACTGGAATCCTGTAGAATATCCATCAAAGCGGAGGGAGAATCATAACCATAAATCCGAGCCATGGCTGGATTAACATTAATATAAGAATGTTCAGGATGATATTGAAAAATTCCCTCTAAGGCATTTTCATAAATACTGCGATAGTTTTCCTCTGCAATTCTCAGGGCTTCTTCCGCTTGCCGACGTTCGGTAATATCAATTCCTACGGCAACAGAAGCCGAACCTTGCTGATATTTCTGCACCACAATTAAATAGTAACGTCGTTGATCATTTTGGATAATGGGCAGAATTTGAGAAGCTGATTGTTCAGGACTTTCCAGAAATCGATGTAGAAATTTAACATAGTCTGAACCCTGTTCAAAAAATCCGATTTTTTGACCTAAAATTTCTTCGGTTTCCAAACTTAAATTATCCGCGAGATGACGATTAACTCCTAAATAAATTCCCTCAGCATTCATCCAAGAAATAGAACCGGGTACGGCATTTAATACCGCTTCTAACTGTTCCTTGGCCGCGGATAAAGCTTCTTTTGCCTGTTGTAAATCCGCATTTTTTGTTTCTAGTTTGGCAAAGGATTCTTGCAGTTGCTCCGTCATGGTATTAAAAGAACTTGCTAAAATTTCAAGTTCCGTAATTCCTTTGGTTTCAATATGTTGATCTAACTCTCCTTGAGCAATGGCTTTTGAGGCGTTACTTAATTTTAAAATTGGTTGAGAAATCCAACGGGAGGTAGCAATACCCGCTAAAATAGCAATTACTAATGCCACTAAACATAAAATAATAGTCAAGCGATTATTGGCATTAATTTCATCCATAAAATCCCTTTCTGGAATCACCACCACAATTAACCAGTCCAGTCCCCGACCATCTTTAAAGGGTAAAACTTGAATAAATTTCCGTTGATTATTGAGTAGAAATTCCGTTTGTACAGGTTGATCTAAGCTGGCAAAACTGCCATATTCAAGGATAATTTGTTGAGTCGCGCCTCTAATTAACGGATTTTGGCTATCGGTTGCCGGGAGGAGTTTGGCCTGTTTCCCTTCTCCGACGGTGAGGGTTTCATTGGTGGAACTTGAAAGTAACTGGCCCGTGCGATCGCTGACAAAAGCAATACCGGATTTTCCGATCGCTAAACTCGAGAGAAACTTGCGGAAATCATCAGGTAGTAAAACATCCGTGGCGCAAACCCCCAGCAGTTCGTCGGTTTCGGGATTATAAATCGGTTGACTGGCCGTAACCGTGGGTAGCTTGGTGGAGAAGGCTAAATAGATATCACTCCAGACCGGACTCCCGGTTTTTTGGGCTTTTTCATACCAAGGGCGTTGTCGCGGGTCATAAATAGCCCCACTATCCCGATTTAAAGTGGTAGGTCGTCCTTCACTATCAATATTGTAGAGATATAAATGTTGTCCCGTTTCAATATTCGCTGTCCACAACCCCAAGGTATTATTTTCTAAGATCCGCACCGCCCCTAAAAATTCCCCTTGGGAGTTACCACAATAAATCGCGTATAGGAGGGGGGATATTTTTAATTGATCTAACAGGGGAAGAGCGCTGTCAACCGTTGTAACATTGAGTTCCCCGCGCAAAAATGCACGACTATTGAGTTGGTTAAGTCTGTAGGGGTTTTCAAAATAGCTTTTGAGTTCCTGTTCAATCCGGGCGCTCAGTTCGCTGCGCAGTTGGGAAGCCAGGGTATTGACAGCTTTTTGAGCATTCCTAAAGGAAAGATACCCGACTAAGCCAACGGCGGCAACAATTTGAACGACAAAGGTAACAACTAGGGTAGTTCGCAGGCGCACTTTAGGTTTACTGGGGGGGAACAAAGATGTAGAGGGAGTGGATCTCATGGTGGGTGAGTCAGGAGGATGGATCAGGGATCATAGCTTTATTCTTAATCCCGAGTCTTTAAACAGATAGTTTAGGCATAGCACCCTTAAGTTTGATTGGCTATCCTTCATCATAACTGTCTGTAAGAGTTACCGAAAATTTTGGGTTTAAAGCCCCTTGTTAGTGAATATGGAGTTTGAGACAATCCCGATCAAATCCTCTCTATCATTGGAATGTCTGTCCTTGTGATGACCCAGGCAGAAAAAAAGATCCGAAAAAAACTTGCATTATCTGGGGGGTTGTGCTACATTAGGAAATTGTCGGACGCATAGCTCAGTTGGTTAGAGCACCACGTTGACATCGTGGGGGTCG